>QMPZ01000027.1 GCA_003648815.1 Candidatus Aerophobota bacterium
CTTATTTCCCCTCAAGTATCGTTTTCTTGAAGTATAGGAATTTATAAACATTTGTTTAATAAAAGGGGGAGCAGCGAAGCGTTGAGGGGGGGAAGATAGGCTTTCGCCCATTCCTTCGGAATGACCCCCCTCAAGTCTCAAGTGTCGTTTTCTTGACTTTTCTTTATTTTGTGTAATAATTAGGCGACCACAATAGGCAGGTTACTTTTAAAAAGGAGATATGCTGGCGAAATTGAACAGGGAGGAATTGAAAGAAAAAAAGATAAAGATAGAGGAGAGCAAGGAACTTCTCCTTCTCTGTGGAAAAAGAGATGAAAACCTGAGGTTAATAGAGAAGGAGCTGGGAGTTGAGTTTGTTCTGCGGGACAATTTCTTAAAGATCAGGGGACAAGAGGAGCAGGTGGAGAAGGCAGAGGAGCTAATCAGGGAGCTTCTCTTCCAGCTTCACAAAGGATATGTACCTCGTCCTGGTGAGATAAGATCAGCTTTGAGGTGGGTGGAGATGGGCAAGGAAACGAAGCTGGATGAACTCGAGTCATCGGTGATATTCATCACTCCTCGGGGGAAAAAGATTAGACCCCGTACCAAGGGACAGGCTCGATATGTAGAGGCTATACGCAACAATGATGTGGTATTTGCCATTGGTCCAGCAGGTACGGGTAAGACCTATTTAGCTGTGGCTATGGCAGCGGCTGCCCTGGAAAGGGGAGAGGTGGTACGAATAATCCTGACCCGTCCCACTGTGGAGGCAGGAGAAAAGCTTGGATACCTGCCTGGAAGACTGGAGGAAAAGGTAGAGCCGTATCTACGTCCTCTGTATGATGCCCTGTATGATTTAATTTTAGCTGATAAATTCCAGAGTTTTCTGGAAAGGGGAGTCATTGAAATTGCTCCTCTTGCTTATATGAGAGGACGTACCCTGAATGATGCCTTCATCATACTGGATGAGGCGCAGAATACGACCTACGAGCAGATGAAGATGTTTCTGACCCGCCTGGGCTTTGGCTCCAAGGTAGTGGTCACCGGGGATATCACCCAGATTGACCTTCCTTCTTATAGATCAGGCTTGCTTGAGGTCCGCTCTCTATTTGAGGGGATAGATGGGATAGAAATCATCTACCTAACACAGGCGGATGTGGTGAGGCATCGGCTGGTTCAGGAGATCGTAATGGCCTATGAGAGGTATGAGAAGAAAATCAAGAATAGCCAGAAGGTTTGAAGAGGAGGAGGAAGGGTTACATAAAGAATGGCTTAAGGCCATAGCCTTATCGGCGGCGAGATACCGTGCCGGACTGTGGTGGTGGGCAGGGGTAACGACAGGATTGTCCTTTATCTTCCTTCTTCCCTTTAAAGGTGAGAGTTTTCCTCGTGGTACAGGATTAGTCGTGTTGACGGCGCTCTTTGTCTTTTTCCTTTTCGTGTATATCTTGCGCTTTGAGCCTGATTTTCTCGTCCCCAGGCGACTGCACTTGATGGCTATTCTGCTCATCTCTGTTAGCCTGATGGGAAGGATTATCATATTACTTCCTCAGGTATCAAACTACTTTATTCCTCTCGGATTTTTGTCCATCTTAGCGTCACTGCTTCTCCTTCCTTCTCTATCTGTCATTATGAGTTTGCTACTTGCTATTCTCTTCAGTCTGAGCGCGAATAGCTTAGAGATAATGCCTATCCTGGCCTTTGGAGGCGTAATAGGAGCCTATAGCGCCTCCTTCATCCATCAGAGGGTGGATATCACCCGGACAGGAATCCATATAGGTTTATCCAATGTGCTTATGACGCTGGGCGTGGGCTTGCTACTCGATCGTTCATCCTTTGAAATAGCCTCTCTGGGTCTATGGGGAATGGGGAATGGGCTTTTTTCCAGCATTTTAGCTATGGGAGTTCTACCATATCTGGAAACCTATTTTGGGGTTACCACTGATATTAAACTGCTGGAGCTGGCTAACCTTGACCTTCCTCTTTTAAAGAGACTATCCATAGAAGCCCCTGGTACCTATCACCATAGCATAATGGTGGCTAATTTAGCCGAGGCAGGGGCAAATGCGGTAGGTGTCAATCCTCTTTTAGCCAGGGTAGGCTCATACTATCATGATATCGGTAAGATCAGGCGCCCTCATTTCTTCTTCGAAAATTCCGGTATGCTCAAGGGTAACTCTCACGAACGGATGACTCCAAATCTTAGCTCGACCATCATCATCTCCCATGTAAAGGATGGGGTGGAGCTTGCTCGAAGAAATAGGCTTCCTCAGGTCATCATCGATATCATTGAGCAACACCATGGCACGGGGCTAATTGCTTACTTTTATAGAGAAGCCTTATTGAAGGCAAAAAATACTCCTAAGGAAAGGTCAATAGAGGAAGAGAGCTTTCGTTACCCTGGTCCCAAGCCTCAAAGCAAGGAGGCGGCTATTGTGATGCTGGCTGATTCGGTCGAGGCCGCCTTTCGGTTTTCTCCTCAGAGAACAGTGAAGGGAATAGCCTCACAGGTAAAGACAGTAATAGACAACAAGCTAAAGGATAATCAGCTGGATGAGTGTCAGCTTACCCTGAAGGAGACGAGAAAGATAGCTGAGGCCTTCACGCGAGTTCTCAGGGGCATCAGCCACGTGAGAGGAAGATATCCGGATGAGATGCTGAAAAAAGGATAGGAGATGTTTAAGATATGGATAAGGAACCTTCAGAAGGAGAAGGTGAACTTAAGACTGTTAAGGAAGGCGATTTCCTGGACTCTGAGGGAAAAGCTGGGAGATTGCCAAAGAGAGGTGAGCGTGGTCCTGGTGGACAATGCAAGAATTAAGGAGTTGAACAAAAGGTTTCGCGGGGTGAAAAGAGCCACGGATGTATTGGCTTTTTCCTTAGGAGGTGAGTTTATCTCGACAAAGGACCTTTTGGGAGAGGTGATAATTTCCGTTGAGCAGGCAAAGATACAGGCTGAGCAGAGGGGGCACTGCCTGGAGGATGAGCTCGTGCTCCTGGCAATTCATGGAATTCTCCATCTACTTGGCTATAATGATGAGGATGAGAAGGAAAGAGAGGTTATGGAAAAGGAGGAGAGGAAAATTTTAACCTTTCTGGAGATTAACCCCGAGATAATTTAATAAATAAACCTTAAGGAGGGATAATGCAAAGAAAAGAAGTGGTCCTGGGTGTAGCGTTTCTTATGTGTCTTTTTATGACCTTGAGTGGGAGAAGCTCAAGGGCGGATTTGGTGGTTAAGATAGGATATGTGGATGTACAGAAGGTATTTGAAGGGTATCAGAGGAAAAAGGACCTTGAGATGAAGCTGAGATCAGAGCAGGAGAGGGCACGGCAGAGTCTGGAGGAAAAGAGAAAGGAGATAGAGGCCTTAAAGGAGGAACTGATAAAGCAGGAAATACTGCTTTCCGAGTCGGCTAAGGCAGAAAAGGAAAAGGAGCTGCAGGATAAGACAAGAGAACTTCAAGAGTTCGTCCAGTCCGTTCAGAAGCAGATACAGGAAAAACAGGACCTGTACACACAACAGATAATGGACGATATCGAAGCTGTGGTAAAGGAGATAGCACAAAAAGAAGGATACAGGCTAATTTTTAGAAAAGAAGCCTTGCTTTATGCTACTCCTGAACTGGAGTTTGATCTCACGGAGAAGGTGCTTTCCCTTTTGAATCAGAAATATCGACCTGGACAATAGATAATGAGAAAGAAAGGATGGGGAATGAAAAAGAGCTTGGAGGAGTTGGCCAGAATAATAGGGGGACAGATACGGGGAGATAGGAACGTCCAGATACAGGGGGTGGCTAAGGCCGAAGAGGCAAAGCAGGGAGATATCACCTTTGCCATCTCAGATAAGTTCTTAGATAAGGCCATGAGAAGCCAGGCTTCAGCGGTTATCGTTCCCTTAGAGGTCGAGGATTTTCCTAAGCCCATCATTCGGGTAAAGAATCCCCGGCTGGCGTTTGCCCAGATTTTAGAAATCTTTACCTCTCGTCCCCGAAGAATGTCCGGAATTCATCCCACAGCAATAATCGGGAAAAACGTGGTAATGGGCCGAAACGTGAGCGTTGGTCCCTACACAGTGATAGGGGAGGGGGTGAAGCTGGGAGATGATGTGCATCTATCTGCTGGAGTATATCTGGGAGATGGAGTGAGCATAGGAGAGGGTAGTTTTATCTATCCACGGGTTACCATTCTGGACGGGACGGTGATCGGCAGGAGGGTGATCATTCACTCGGGAACAGTAATTGGCTCGGATGGTTTTGGCTTCGTCAGAAAGGAGGACGGCTCCTATTATAAGATACCTCAGACAGGCAAGGTGGTGATAGAGGATGAGGTGGAGATAGGAGCTAATGTAGCCATTGATCGGGCCACGTTGGGAGAGACCCGCATTGGCGCAGGTTGTAAGATTGATAACCTGGTTCACATTGCCCACAATGTCGTTCTGGGAAGGAATGTGGTTCTGGTAGCTCTGGTGGGAATCTCAGGAAGCTCAACCTTAGGAGATGGGGTTATCTTAGCTGGGCAGGCAGGGGTGACCGACCATGTGAAAATTGGAGACAACGTAATAGTCGCCGCCAAGGCCGGGGTCACCAAGGATATCCCTCCAAATCAATTTGTCTCGGGATTTCCAGCAAGACCCCATTCTGAGCAGAAGAGGATAAAGGCCATCATCAATCGCTTACCCAAGCTGGTGAAGAAGATTAAGGAGTTGGAAGATCGCCTGAGAGACTTAAAGGGAGGGCAAAAGGAGGTGTGATTAAAATTTTTTGAGAGGTCAGGTATGGAATTTCAAAAGACCATTAAAAATGCGGTTTCCTATAGGGGAATAGGACTACATACAGGCAAAGAAGTCACTATGACCTTAGAGCCAGCTCCCGTAAACTGGGGGGTGGTGTTCGTGCGAGAGGACCTGCCCGGCTCTCCTCAGATAAAGCTCAGTGCCAGCAAGGTGATAAGTAATCTGCGGGGGACCAGCATAGGCGAGGGGGAGGTCAAGGTTCGCACCGTTGAGCATATCTTAGCTGCCTTATCGGGCTTGAACGTGGATAACATCACCATTAAAATAGATGGGGAGGAAATTCCAGCCGCTGACGGAAGTGCTCTTCCGTTTGTGAGGTTAATTCAGAAGGCAGGGATTGTTGAGCAAGAAGCTTCTCGAGATGTCCTTAAAGTAGAGGAGCCGTTCTGGCTCGAGGAAGGAGAAAGACGCCTGGTGGTTCTCCCCAATGATAAGCTGAAGATTACTTATACGGTGGACTTTCCCCAATCCCCTCTGAAGTCTCAGTTTGCCGAGTTCACCGTGGATGAGGAGACCTTCATTCGGGAAATTGCTCCCTCGCGAACCTTCGGCTTTATGGAAGAGGTGGAGGAACTCAAGAGAAGGGGTCTAATTCAAGGGGGTTCCCTTGACAACGCAGTGGTAATCGACAAGGATGGAGTGGTCAACGAGGAAGGATTGAGGTTTCCCAATGAGCCTGTTCGGCACAAGATATTGGATCTGATAGGGGACCTTTATCTGTTAGGAAAGCCCGTTCGAGCACACATCCTGGCGATAAAGTCTGGTCATCTCTTTAACGTTAAGTTGACTCAGAAACTGGAGGAGTTAAGACAAAAGCTCGAGGAGGAGGTTAGTCTGGATATAAACGCCATCCAGAGAATACTTCCTCATCGCTATCCATTTCTTCTGGTTGATAAAATCCTGAGGATGGGAGAAAGGGAGATAGTGGGGGTGAAAAACGTCACCATAAATGAGCCATTTTTTGGCGGTCATTTTCCAGGGCATCCAGTAATGCCCGCTGCCCTGATCATCGAGGCTATGGCTCAGGTAGCAGGGGTATATCTTTTGAACAAGAGCGAAAATCAAGGCAAATTGGCCTATTTTGCAGGAATAGATAAGGCAAGATTCAGAAGGCCTGTACTTCCCGGTGATCAGCTGGTCACCAAGGTCAAGGTTCTGAACTTGAGAAGAAATACTGGAAAGGTAGAGGCTGTAAGTATGGTTGAGGGGAAGAAGGTGGCCGAGGCCATGTTTATCTTTAGCCTGATTAAAAGATAAATCGAGAGGGGCAGAGATGTTGAAGATACCGAAGGATAAACTTCCTCGTCATTTAGCCATCATTATGGATGGAAATGGACGTTGGGCAAAGAGGAGGGGTCTTCCAAGGAGTGAAGGCCACAGGGTGGGAATGGAGAAGGTAAGAGAGATGGGAAGGCTTTGCTTGGATTTTGGGATAAAGGTGCTAACCGTATATGCCTTTTCCTGTCAGAACTGGAAAAGGCCTAAGGAAGAGGTTGATTTTTTGATGAGCACTTTCGAAAGATATCTTGATGAGGAAGCGGATGATTTGAACGAGAGGGGGATTCAGCTACGCGTGATCGGAAGAAAAGAAGGTCTTTCCCCTGAGCTTCGAAGAAGGATAAAGGCAGCTATGGAGCTGACCCGCCGTAACCGAAAGCTCATCTTTAATTTGGCCTTAAATTACGGAGGTCAGGAGGAAATCGTAGATGCGGTGAGGACTATAGCCGAAAAGGTTAAGAGAGGAGAGCTTTCTCCTGACCAGATAAACGTGGACCTTCTTAGCCAGCATTTGTACACGGCGGACCTGCCCTATCCTGACCTTTTGATCAGGACAGGTGGGGAGTATCGTCTGAGCAATTTTCTCCTCTATCAGATTGCCTATACAGAACTCTGGATAACTCCCACTTTCTGGCCCGATTTTGGAAAGGAACAGCTCATCCAGGCTCTTGAAGAATACGCAAGACGAGAGAGGAGATTTGGAGGTTTAGGACCGAGCGTTGAAACAGGAAGAAGTTGAAGTACTTTTAAAGAGGATTGTTGTTGCGGTTATATTTATCCCCCTCATTATTTTCTTTGTGGTAAGAGGAGGGTTTCTGTTTTTTCTTCTGGTGTGTGCTATTGTCGGCTGTGGTTTATATGAGTTTTACCGGACAGCAGGAAGAGGAAAAGGCCTTACAGGCCTGGGTATCTTTTTGGGTATGCTCATCTGCCTTTCCTTTTATATTCGGAAGGGGTTACCTTTTGTTCTGGCGGTGGTCATCTTTTCGCTTTTTTTTGCCCAATTCTTTGAGTTCAAGAAAAAAAGGAACTCCACCGACGCCTTTATAAACATAGGAGGAGTTCTCTACGTAAGCTTTCTCTTCAGCCATATTCTGCTTTTAAGAGATATTCCGGGCGTAGGAACTAAGCTCACCCTAACCGTTCTCTTCGTCACCTGGATGGGCGATACGGGTGCTTATTTTATAGGGGAAAGGTGGGGTAAACACAGGCTCTTTCCACAGATCAGTCCCCATAAGTCAAAAGAGGGATTCTTAGGAGCAGTCTTAGTAAGTCTTCTGGCTATGTTCATCTGTCAGCTGTGGCTTTCCCTTCCCCCTATCCACATCTTAACTGTGGGTATCTTGACAGGAACAATGGGACAGATAGGAGATTTTTTCGAATCTATGCTCAAGCGCCAGATGGAAGTAAAGGATTTCGGAAGGCTTCTTCCCGGACATGGGGGGATTCTGGATAGATTCGACAGTTTGCTTTTCACCGTTCCCTTATTCTACTATTATGTTAAATATCTCCTCATCCCTTAGATATAGTGTAAATAGACTTTTCCTCCTTTTTAGGAGGGTTAAGTGGGGGATTTGAATGAAGAAGAAAAGAGTAATCATTTTGGGCTCCACGGGCTCGGTAGGCACTCAAGTGTTAAAAGTTATCCAGGATCAGAGAGAACGCTTCGAGGTAGTGGCACTTACCGGAAAAAGCAACCTTGAGCTTCTCCAAAAGCAGGCGCAGGTATTTTTTCCCAAAGCAGTGGCTCTGGCCGATGAAGGGAAAGCAAAAAGATTGAGGAAAAGCTTGAAGGATGTGCAGGTTTACACAGGAGAGGAGGGAATAATCAAATTAGTTAAGAGTTTTCCGGCGGATCTTGTATTTTCTTGTATCAGCGGTAAGGCCGCCTTGATGCCCACCTTAGAGGCGATAAGGGCAGGAAGAGATGTAGCCCTGGCCAATAAGGAGGCTATGGTAATAGCGGGAGATATATTGATGAAGGAGGCCAGGAAAAGGAAAGTTAAGCTTATCCCTGTGGATAGCGAACAATCAGCTATATTTCAATGCTTAGGGGCTCATAAAACCAGCGATGTCAGGAGGATATATCTTACCGCCTCGGGAGGGCCTTTATGGAACTGGAAGGGTGACTTCAATGATGTTCTTCCTGAAGAGGCTCTCCGCCACCCCCGCTGGAAGATGGGACGTAAGGTCAGCCTGGATTCAGCTACCCTGGTGAATAAGGCCTTAGAGGTGATAGAGACCTCTCGCTTTTTCAACATAGAGGTGGAGAAAATAAAGGTGCTTGTCCATCCTCAGGCTGTGGTTCATTCGATGGTGGAGTTTGTGGATGGTTCAATCTTAGCCCAGTTGGGAATAACCGATATGCGTCTTCCCATTCATTATGCCTTGAATTATCCAGAAAGAAGAAAAAGCCATCTTCCCTTCCTGAACTTAACCGACTTGGGGGAAATTAGATTTGAACCTCCTGATTTTGAGAGATTCCCCGCCTTGAGGTTGGGCTATCAGGCGGGAAAGGAAGGAGGAACTTTTCCGGCTGTCTTCAATGCCGCCGATGAGGTAGCTATAGAGGAATTTTTAAAACGGAGGATAACCTTCCCCCAGATCACCCAACTTATCGAGGCGGTAATGAAGGAGCACAAAAACAGTGCAGAGCTTTCCTTAGAGGCGATCTTGCAAGCCGATGAATGGGCGAGAAGAAAAGCCTATGAGCTACTGGAGGATTTGTGATGGCCATCGCCGCTGGCATAATCTTCGTCTTTTTTATCTTGATTTTCTCCCACGAGTTAGGTCATTTCATCGTGGCCAAAAGATGCGGAATGAAAGTGGATAGATTTTCCTTAGGTCTGGGGCCAAAGCTGTGGGGGTTTAAGAGAGGCGAGACGGAGTACGTGCTTTCTCTTCTTCCCTTAGGTGGATATGTGAAGATAGCGGGGATGGAACCAGGAGAAAGTGATTTAGAGGGCGGTTTTCGACGGCAGCCCTGGAGAAGGAGGGTTCTGGTAATCCTCGCCGGTTCCCTGAGCAACTATATAGTGGCCGTTATCCTTTTCTTCTTAATCTTTGTCATTGGTTTTTATACCTATGACCTGGAGGAGACGATAGTTGGCCAGGTGAGAAAGGGTTCCCCTGCTGAGCAGGCAAACATCTTGCCCGGAGACAGAATCATCAGAGTGAACGAACGAGTAGTGAGAAGTTGGGAGGATTTAGCTGAATGTATACAGGAAAGTCAAACTTCTCCCTTAAGCCTGGAAATTCAAAGGGAGGGAAGGATTTTTAAGGTACAGGTGAAACCTCTCTTTGATCCTGAGCTGAACAAGAAGGTAATTGGAATTAGCCCTCGTCAGGTCTTCAAGCGATATGGTCCCTTTGCGGCCTTGTCTATGGGGCTCGAGAGGACATTTTTTATCACCAGGCTCATCCTGCTCTCAGTGGGATGGATGATCATCGGTAAGGTTCCTGTTCAGCTTTCAGGACCGGTGGGAATTGCCAAATTCGTAGGAGAAAGTGCCAAATTGGGCCTGATCCCTCTTTTCTCCTTATCAGCTCTTTTAAGCGTTAACTTGGCAGTGTTCAACCTTTTTCCCATTCCGGCGCTGGATGGAGGAAGACTGTTATTTTTGGTAATAGAAAGGGTAAGGGGCAAAGCCTTAAACCTGGAGAAGGAGGAGATGGTCCACTATATAGGCTTTATCATCCTGCTTATCTTGATCCTGATGATAACCTATCAGGACATATTGAGGTTGGTGCCCAAGTAGTAAAGTGAAGTCGGCCTTAAAGTGAGGTGATACCCTCTGTTTATGAAGGAGGAGAAATGCCAGAGAAGATTTTGTTATCCGGCAATGAGGCCCTGGCTGAGGGGGCTATTCGGGCTGGATGCCGCTATTACTTCGGATATCCCATCACCCCTCAATCGGAGATACCTGCCTATATGGCCAGGAGAATGAGGGAGGTGGGGGGTGTATTTCTTCAGGCAGAAAGTGAGGTGGCTGCCATCAATATGGTCTACGGCGCATCAGCAGCAGGGGGAAGGGCGATGACTTCCTCCTCTGGTCCTGGAATTAGCTTAAAGCAGGAGGGCATCTCCTATCTGGTCGGTGCGGAGCTTCCGGCGGTAATCGTCAACGTGATGCGTGGAGGACCTGGTTTGGGTAACATCGCTCCATCGCAGTCCGATTATTTTCAGGCTGTCAAAGGAGGAGGTCATGGAGACTATCATCTGATTGTCCTCTCTCCTGATTCCGTTCAGGAGATGGCTGATCTGGCTTATCTGGCCTTTGACCTGGCTGATAAATACCGCAATCCAGTGATGATCCTTGCTGATGCTATCCTCGGACAGATGATGGAGGGGGTAAGGCTTGGAGAGTTCAGGAAGGTGAGGATGGAAAAGGACTGGGCAGTTAGCGGAGCTAAGGGAAGAAGGCCAAATTTGATAAGGTCATTATATTTAGAGGAAGGAGCCCTGGAGGAGCACAACAGGAGACTCCAGGAAAAGTACAGGCAAATGCTTAAAGAGGTGAGATTTGAGCAATGCAAAGCTGAAGATGCCGAAATAGTCTTGGTCGCCTACGGGAGTATGGCTCGTCTGAGCAAGGCAGTGGTGGAATTTCTCAGAGAAAAAGGGGTCAAGGCGGGACTCCTTCGACCGATAACCCTCTGGCCCTTTCCTGAAAGGATAATTAGAGAGCTGGCGGAAAAGGTGAGATTTTTCTTCGTGGTGGAGATGAACGCCGGACAAATGGTGGAGGATGTGAGGTTATCTGTGGAGGGAAGAGTTCCGGTTTATTTTTACGGAAGGATGGGAGGAGGGGTACCTACCCCCTCAGAGGTATTGAGTAAGGTAAAGGAGAGATTAAATGAGAATAGAGGGTAAGGCGATAAAGTACGGGGATAACATCAATACAGATGAGATTATCCCTGCCAGATTTTTAAATACTTCCGACCCTAAGGAGTTGGCTAAGCACTGTATGGAGGGAATAGATAAGAATTTCCTGGACAAATTAAAATGGGCAAAAATCTTAGTTGCTGGAAAAAATTTTGGCTGTGGTTCCTCGAGGGAACATGCTCCTATAGCCCTAAAGGAGGCAGGAGTTGCCTGTATAATTGCCTCTTCTTTTGCCCGCATCTTTTTCCGCAACGCCATAAATATAGGTCTTCCCATTGTGGAGTCCGAAAGGTGTGTTGAGAGAATAGAAGAGGGAGATATGTTGAGGATAGAGACCAAGCAGGGAAAGATCGAGAACCTGACCAAGGGTGAGACCTATTCCATAACTCCCTTCCCGCCCTTTCTGCAGGCACTGATGGACAAGGGAGGATTGGGGGAATATATAAAAGAAAGAATTATGGATACTGCCCATTTTAATGGGTAGAAGATGATGTCCAAGAGCGAGGGGATGGTTTTAACGCTTGCTAGACCTGGAGGGCTAAGATGAAAGTTGAGATTTACGATACCACCTTGCGAGACGGAACGCAGGCAGAAGGAATTTCCTTTTCTCTGCTGGATAAGATAGAAATCGCCAAGGAGTTAGATAAACTGGGATTGGACTATATCGAGGGAGGTTGGCCAGGTTCTAATCCCAAGGATATAGAGTTTTTTAGAAAGATAAACAAGGTTTCTCTCAGTAAGGCAAAGATTTGTGCCTTTGGAAGTACCCGAAGGAAGGACAAGAAAGTAGAGGAAGACCCTAACATCCTGAAGCTGGCTGAAGCGGAGACACAGGTGGTTACAATCTTTGGCAAAAGCTGGATACTCCACGTGGAAAAAGCTCTGCGAACGAGTAGAGAGGAAAATCTTCGTATGATAGAGGATTCGATTAGCTTTTTCAAGAAGAGAGGAAGGCAGGTAATCTTTGATGCTGAGCACTTTTTTGATGGCTATAAGGATGATCCTGAATACGCCTTGAAGACGTTGGAGGTGGCCTCTGAAACCGGAGCGGATTGTCTGGTCCTCTGCGACACCAACGGAGGATGCATGCCTTATGAAATAGAGGAAATTATCAAAAAGGTTAAAGAAAGGATAAATTCCCCCTTAGGTATCCATGCTCACAACGATGCGGGGATGGCGGTGGCGAACACCATCATTGCCGCAAGAATGGGAATAAGCCATATTCAGGGAACGATAAATGGCTACGGGGAAAGATGCGGAAATGCTGACCTTTGCTCAGTTATACCAAATTTGAAGCTGAAGCTGGGCATCGACGTCATCTCGGACGAGAAGCTGAGAATGTTGACACATCTTTCACGTTTTGTGGATGAGCTGGCCAATGTTTCTCCTAATACTCACAGGCCCTATGTGGGTAGATCCGCCTTTGCTCATAAAGGTGGGATTCACGTGAGCGCTATGTTTAGAGATGAGAGGGCCTACGAGCATATAGATCCGGCTTTGGTGGGAAATAAGAGGAAGATACTGGTCAGCGAACTATCAGGCAGGAGCAACATTCTCTACAAGCTGAAGGAAAGGAAGTTAGGATTGGCCGAGGATGCCTCCATAACCAAAAAGATTCTCCAACAGATTAAGGATCTGGAAAATCAAGGATATGAGTTTGAGGGAGCAGACGGCTCGTTTGAGCTTCTGGTGAAGAAGACCACCGGTGAGTACAGGAAGCTCTTTGAGGTGGAAAGCTTCAGGGTTACGGTGGAGAAAAGAGAGGATGAAAGGTTAATTTCCGAGGCCACGGTGAAGGTGAGGATAAAGGGAAAACTCATCCATACAGTTGCCGAGGGAAATGGGCCGGTCAATGCCCTCGATAATGCCCTGCGTAAGGCATTAGACCAGGATTATCCTGAGATTCGTCAGATGCATCTTTCTGATTATAAGGTGAGGATTCTGGATGCCAAGGCAGGTACACGGGCCAGAACGAGAGTTTTGATTGAATCCTCTGATAAAAAAGACATTTGGAGGACAGTAGGTGTTTCTCCTAACATCATCGAGGCGAGCTGGAAGGCCTTGCTCGACTCAATTGAGTACAAATTGCTTAAATCTGTTTGAAAAGTGAAGATTTTTAAACAAACTATCCCTTGATCACTCCTAAGGGTCGGAGCTTCGCCACCCGCCGGGAAAGTCCCGCCTTTTCCACTATCCTTACCACCTGGTCTATGTCCTTATAAGCGTCCGGCATCTCCTCGGCTATGGTTCCCTTTCCCTTAGCCATAATGAGAATACCCTTATCCTCGAGCTCTCTTTCCACTGCCCTTCCCTTGGCTGCCTTTTTAGCTTTAGAACGGCTCATCACTCTTCCTGCTCCATGACAGGTGCTTCCCCAGGTCTCTTTCATAGCTAAGTCCGTTCCTACCATAACATAGGAGTTGGTGCCCATATCTCCGGGTACGAGAACTGGTTGACCTACCGACTGGTAGACCCCGGGCAGGAGGGGATGATGGGCAGGAAAGGCACGGGTGGCTCCTTTGCGATGAACGAAGAGCGTTCTTTTTTCTCCATTTACGAGGTGTTCCTCGAACTTGCCAATGTTATGACACATATCATATACCAGCTCCATCCCCAGTTCCTTAGGGGATAACCTTAGCGCCTTCTGGAAGGTCTCCCTTAGCCAGTACGTCATTATCTGTCGATTGGCCCAGGCATAGTTGGCTGCGCAGGCCATTGCCGCAAAATAATCCTTTCCTTCTGCAGAGGATATGGGAGCGCAGGAGAGCTGCCTGTCGGGCAGGGAGATGTGGTATTTTTCAACTGTTCGCCTCATCCTTGCCAGGTAATCATCGCAGATTTGATAGCCCAGGCCCCGGGAGCCAGAGTGTATAAGTACGGCAATTTGACCTTCTTCCAACCCAAAGACACTCGCTACATCCGGCAGGTAAATTTTTTCCACCAGGTCAATCTCTAAGAAGTGATTGCCCGAGCCAAGTGTTCCCAGCTGATCCTTTCCTCTCCTCAGGGCTCGCTCGCTTACCTTTTCAGGGTCTGCTCCCTGCATTGTTCCGTATTCCTCTGTCCTTTCTATGTCATCTTCTGTTCCGTAGCCGTTTTTTACGGCCCATTTTGCTCCATCCCTTAACACCTTCTTCAGCTCGTGGAAGGTCAAATTAAGGGAAGAGGTGCCTCCCACCCCACAGGGAATATTATTAAATAAGGCTGCCAGAAGAATTTTCATCTTATCCTGGATATCAGGCAGGGTAAGGTTAGTTCTTATAAGCCTGACGCCGCAGTTTATATCATAGCCGATTCCACCAGGAGAGATTACCCCTCCTTTTTCAGGGTCAGTGGCAGCTACCCCTCCCACACAGAAACCGTAGCCCCAGTGCATATCAGGCATAGCTAAGGAGTA
>QMPZ01000028.1 GCA_003648815.1 Candidatus Aerophobota bacterium
GCTCGCTTTTCAAGTACAACTTCAAGGAAAACTTCAGAGACTACCCAAATCCCTGCAGGGTCTATGCGCTAAACGATGAAAAGGGCATTGTGATCTGTACATGGCCCAAGGGAGACATGCCCAAGGTTCCCGTGCCTTATTTTAGTGAGTGTATGAATGGCTTTGAGTATCAGGTTGCCTGTCATATGATATATGAGGGACTAATAGATGAGGGACTCACTATCGTGAAGGCAGTTCGGGAAAGATACGATGGAGAAAGGAGAAATCCCTGGAATGAGTTCGAGTGTGGAAGCAATTACGCCAGGTCCATGGCCTCTTACTCCTTGCTCTTGGCCTTAAGTGGGTTCGAATACGATATGAGGAAAGGCCATATTGGATTTAGCCCCAAAATCAACAAGGAAAACTTTTACTCCTTCTGGTGCCTTAGCACAGGTTGGGGCTCCTTTGAGATCAAGGAAAATAAGATAAGATTTGCCGTAAAGTATGGTCATATTCGCCTTAAAAGTTTTTCCTGCAAGGCCTTTAAGGAAAGGAAAATACAGGCTATTCTCTTAGGGGAAAGGAAGATTCCCTTTACGGTGGAAGGAAGCCGTGTGTGTTTTGACCTTCCCATAACCATTGAAAGGGGCGATGTATTAACCATAACTTTGGCCAATGGATAATGCATATGATTAAAAACAGGAGGATAAGATGAGTAGCTTTCAGGTCAGGTTTCCTGTGCAGGTAATTTTTGGAAAAGGTGAGCTTAGACGAGTTGGTGAGGTAGCCAAGGGATTTGGCAAGAAGGCATTTTTGGCCATTGATCCGTTCATAAAGAACTCCGGGGTGGGAGAAGAGATCAAAGGTTATCTTAAGAGGGAGCAAGTGGAAGCTCTTGTATACGATGAGATCAGGCCAAATCCTCCTTACGATAAGGTAGATGAGGCGGCCAGCCTGGCAAAAGAAGAGGGGTGTGATATGGTAATTGGGGTAGGTGGAGGAAGTGCCATTGACACGGCCAAGGCTGTTGCCGTGGTGGTGGGAAGTGGAGGAAGTTCCTGGGACTACGTTCAGCGCACAGATCACCAAGTTGCCCAGCTAAAAGAGACCACTCTTCCGATAATTGCCGTTCCCACCACCGCAGGAACAGGTTCTGAGGCCACCCTTTATGCCGTGCTGACCAATCCAAAGATAAAGGAAAAGAGCACCATCATCAATCCCAGGATCTTCCCTAAGGTGTCCATAGTGGATCCTGAGCTTACCGTATCTATGCCACCGGCTCTTACCGCCTCCACTGGATTCGATGCTCTTTCCCATGCTATAGAGTCGTACATCAACGTCAACTCCAACCCCATCTCAGAACTTGTTGCCCTTGACTCGATCAAGCTTCTCTCCCGCTACCTTCCCGGCGCTGTGACCAACGGTGAGAACATCGAGGCAAGATCAAAGGTAGCCTGGGCAGCGACCTTGGCAGGAGTGGCCATCTCCCATGCGGGAACCGTTCTTCCCCATGCGATGGGCCAGCCGATCAGCGGTCTATACGATGCTCCCCATGGAGGAACCATCGCTGCCTGCTTTGTAAGGATTATGGAGTATAGTTTCATCTCAAATCTTGAAAAGTTCGCTGCCATAGCAGAAGCTATGGACGAGAGCGTAAGCACCCTGTCCGTTCGGCAAAAAGCGGAAAAAAGCATTGAGCTACTTAAAAGACTTTTAAAGGACATAAACTTAAACGTGAGCTTTGGCACCTATGGGGTTCAAAGAGAAGACGTTCCCAAGCTGGTGGACATAGTTCTTAAAGGGTTCAAACAGGACGTTGATGCTCATCCGAGGAAGGTAGGCAAGGAAGAAATAGAAAAGCTTTACTGCGAGTGTATATAGGAGACTTTTATGAGTCAGGCGTCCAAATCGCTCCTCTTAGGAGTTGACGTGGGAACCTCCAGCTGTAAGGTGGCTCTATTTGACCTTGAAGGAACTCTGATAGCTCGCTCATCCGAACCTTACACCACTCATTATGCGGGGCTCTGCGTTGAGCAAGACCCTGAAGATTGGTGGAAGGCTACCAAAAAGGCGATAAAGAATTTGATTGAAAAACACCACATTGATCCTGGAAAAGTAGCTGCCATCGGTGTGGATGGGCAAAGCTGGGCAGCTTTACCCATAGATCGCAAGGGTCGAGCCCTGCGCAGGGCGATGATATGGCTGGATAGACGTTCCGAGAAAGAGTGCAGGTGGCTGAGGGAAGAAGTTGGAGAGAAGGTCATATTCGAGAAAAGCATGAACAGGGTCGATCCTGCCTTTGTCATTCCCAAGATTCTCTGGATAAAGGAGAACGAGCCTGAGGTCTTTGCCAGGACTGAGAAGTTCCTCACCAGCAATGCATACATTAACTATAAGCTGACAGGTGAGCTAACACAGGACATATCCCAGGGATACGGATTCTACTCTTTCGACATGAGAAAAGGCAAATGGGACAAGAATCTTTGCGAGAGAATGGGCATTCCTCTAAAGATGCTTCCGGATATCTACCCGTGCTCTAAGGTGATCGGTGAGGTCACATCTCGAGCTGCCGAGGAGACAGGTCTGGTCAAAGGCGTTCCCGTAGTTGCGGGAGGCTTGGATGCAGCAGCAGCAACCCTGGGAGCCGGGGTAATTGAGCCCGGACAGGTGCAGGAACAAGGAGGCCAGGCAGGCGGAATGAGTATCTGTATGGACAGGCCTTTTGGTGATCCCAAGCTCATCTTGGGCTATCATGTGGTTCCGGAAAGGTGGCTCCTTCAAGGAGGAACGGTGGGAGGAGGAAGCCTGCGCTGGCTGAAAGGAATACTCTCCCCCTCCAAAGGGAAGGAAAAGCTCGATCCCTTTGAAGTGATGAGCCTTGAGGCGGAGAAGATAAAGCCGGGCTCAGATGGCCTCATCTTCCTGCCCTATATGGCTGGAGAAAGGTCCCCCCTATGGGACTCAAACGCTAAGGGAATCTTCTTTGGCCTGTCCTATGATAAGACAAGAGCTCACCTGATCCGTGCAATTATGGAAGGATGTGCCTTTGCCCTCTACCATAACCTTCAGGTAGCCGAATCTCAGGGAATAAAGGTTAAGACCATGACGAGCGTAGGGGGAGCTGCCAGGAGCAAGGTATGGACTCAGATAAAGGCTGATGTGACCAACAAGCCCATATTGATTCCCCATTATACAGACTCGGCTCCCCTTGGAGCAGCAATTCTGGCAGGGATAGGAGCAGGAATTTACTCCGACTTCAAGGAGGCGGTGGAAAACGTAGTTAAGATTGAGGAGCACATCGAGCCAAGGAGCAAATTTCATTCCCTATATTGTGAGCTCTTCGAGATATACCAGAACATCTATCTTAAGCTCAAGGAAGACTTTGAACATCTGGCAAGGATCAAGCTATAGGAAAGAGAGATGAAGGCGGCAGTCCTGCACGGACCTGAGGATATAAGATGCGAAGAGCTACCCTTGCCCAAGATGGGAAAGGGGGACGTTTTGGTCAAGACCAAAGCTGTGGGAATTTGTGGCTCCGATGTTCCCAGGGTATGGGGTAGGGCAGCTCACTTTTATCCCATAGTTTTGGGCCATGAGATCTCGGGAGAAGTTGTGAAGGTGGGAAAGGAGGTAAAAAAGTTTTCTCCCCAAGACAGGGTGGCTATTATTCCCCTTATTCCTTGTTTTAGCTGCTCTGCCTGTCAGCAGGGACAATATTCCAGCTGCAAAAATTACAGCTTCATCGGCTCTCGAAGAGATGGAGGGTTTGCTGAGTTCGTAAGCGTGCCCGAGAAGAACCTCATCAAGCTTCCCGAAAAGATGAGCTTTGAGGAGGGGGCCTTAATTGAGCCGGCCAGCGTAGCCCTCTATGCCCTTATGAGGGGAGAGTTTAAAGGAGGGGAAAGCATAGCCATCCTGGGGCTGGGAACCATCGGGATGCTGGTCCTTGAATGGACAAAACTCTTTGGAGCGAGGGAAATCCTTTGTTTTGACGTGGTGGAGGAGAAGCTGAAAATTGCTCAAAAGTTAGGAGCAGACCTTTGTGTGGATTCTGGAAAGCGACATCTCGAAAGCACTGTCTCCCATATTCTCGAGGAGGGAGTCGATTTGGTAGTTGAGACGGTGGGAATTCCAGCTACCCAGCTACAGGCCCTGGAGCTGGTAAGGCCAAGGGGAAGGGTTGTTTACGTAGGTACTCCCCACAAAAATGTAGAGTTTACCCCTGAGCAGTTTGAGAAAATCCTTCGCAAGGAGATAAGCATAACTGGCTCCTGGATGTCCTATTCGGCTCCTTTTCCGGGAAAAGCCTGGAACCTGAGCACTCGCTTTCTTGCGGAGAAAAGAATAAGAGCCGATATATTAATTTCTCACAGGTTCAACATATGCCAGATAAGAAAAGCTTTTGAGGTGATGGCTGATAGCTCTGTCTTCTCTGAGAAGGTCATGATTTTGTTTTAAGTTAAGAGGCTCATCTAAAGGTGAAAAAAATTTATCTGAGGAGTAAGATGCCCGATAGAAAAACTCATCGCGAGATGGAAAGCCATGACATTCCAGAAAAAGATAAGACTATCTTGAGGAAGTTAGCAGAAGAGATAGCTGAAATTGCCTCCCTACCCGTTCAAAGGGAAAAAGCGGATATGTGGCGGCGACTCAATCAGCTCGAGCCCGTCAAGCCGATGGTCTGGATCAACGAAATTCCCTGGTATGAAATGGGGCCAGAGGTGGAACTTAAGACAAGCAGCAAGTTTTGTCGTAGCTATGAAATGCAGCTTCGCCGCACCCTTTACCAGTGGAAACACATGCGGTGCGATATGGTCGTGGAGCCGAAGGTCTTCTGTCCGCTGGCAGTCCATGATACCGGATTTGGAATTAAGGCCAAGATAGTTAGTGTTGAGGGTGATCCTGGCTACGGAAATCCCCGGATAATCACCGGTTCCTCGGACTTTGAGCCGGTGATCAAGGACGAGGAGGACATCGAGAAGATCAAGATGCCAAAGGTATGGGTCGACTGGGAGACGACGAGGCGCAACTATGAGATCCTCCTTGATATCTTTGGGGATATCCTCAACGTGGAAATTTGCGGAGCCCGTGGCTTTTGGTTTGCCCCCTGGGACGAGCTGGTCATCTGGCTGGGAGTGGAGGAAGCGCTCACCTATATGGCCACGAACCCTAAGTTCATCCATAAGGTGATGCACCGTCTGATCGATGCGCATCTTCATCGCCTGGATCAATATGAAAGGCTTAACGCCCTATCATCAAACAACGGTCCTTATCGTGTTGGCTCGGGAGGGTTTGGATATACAGATGAGCTTCCCAAAGAAGATAAGCTTAATGGAGCCCATATACGTACAAATCATCTTTGGGGATGCTGTGCAGCTCAAATACTTGCCGCTGTCTCGCCCAAAATGCACGAAGAGTTTGCAATAAAGCATGAGAGGCGCTGGCTGGAGCGGTTTGGACTGAGCTACTACGGCTGCTGTGAGCCGCTGCACAAGAAAATCCATGTCCTTGAGAAGATTCCGAACCTACGCAAGATCTCCATAAGTCCGTGGGCTGACCGCGAGGAGGCGGCAAACGAAATTGGTGACAAATACGTAATTTCCTTAAAGCCCAATCCAGCTATCCTGGCTGCGGAAAACTGGAACCCTGAGGCAGCTCGCAGGCAGCTATACGAGGACCTGGAAAAGATGAAGGGCTGTGCGGTTGAGGTAATAATGAAGGATATAAGCACCTGCCGCAATCAGCCGCATCGTCTGTGGCAGTGGGCAGATATTGCCATGGAGGTGACGGAAAGGTTCATCTGAACAGTTGCAAGAGAAAAAGTTCTTCACCGCAGGCTTGACGAAACCGGCAAGATGTGAAATAATTTTTAAGACTTCTCCTTGCCCTTCTGCCGCAAAAAAGAGCCTGTCTACAGCACAGGGAAGAGGATTGTGCAAAGTATTTACCAGCTTCACTTTTCCTACAGAAATCAAGAGAGAAGATAATGAGTGAACTCCTGCGAGAAAAGAACAGCAAGTTTTACTCATCCATCTGGAAAAATTATCGGTGGAACTTCACCGTCAACGTAATTGATTATGGCTTGTTTAATCTGGGTATGGGATTTGTTTCCATAACGACTATCCTACCCTTCTTCGTTCGACAGCTTACTTCATCAAATCTCATTGTTGGGCTGATCCCCTCAGTTGCCGCCTTGGGGTACGCCCTTCCCCAAATCCTTTCGGCCCGTTATGTGGAAAGGTTAAGGCATAGAAAGTATTTTCTTCTTCAGGTGGGCATTGGCGAACGCCTACCCTGGTTGTTCCTGGGAATGGTATCTTATTTTTTAGGTAAAGGCCTCAACGCTCAGACAGCCCTGGTCTTGTTTTTTCTTTTCTACGCCATCATAACCTTCAGCGGAGGAATAGGAGGATCGGCCTGGTATGATTTACTGGCAAAGGTGATCCCTCAAGGAAGAAGGGGTCTCTTCTTTGGCTTTAACAACTTCGTAGGAGGAGGGCTTGGCTTTTTGGGAGGCCTGGCAGCAACCAGGTTCCTCGCCAAATTTAGTTTTCCCCACAACTTTTCGCTTTGTTTTCTGGCCGCCTTCCTCGCCACCACCGTCTCCTGGGTAGCCCTTGCCCTGAACAGGGAACCTCCTTACCCTACGGTAATTGAGCCTATGAAGTTGAAGAGCTATCTTTTACGATTGTATAACATTCTTAAGGGAAATAGAAATTACAGCTTGTATCTTCTATCCAAGTGCCTCCTTTCCTTCTCGGGAGCATCCACTGCCTTCTACACGGTTTATGCTCTACAAAAGTTCCGTGTTTCTCCTCCTACGGTAGGAATTTATACTGCTCTCACCCTGTTAGGGCAAATGCTGGGAAACCTTGTCTGGGGATACCTCGGAGACAAAAAGGGATTCAAGATAGTCTTAGAGGTGGGAACTCTTTGTAATATCCTCAGCATAATCCTGGCTCTTCTTGCAGCTTCTCCTCATCTTTTTTATGTAATTTTCTTCAGCGCTGGTTGTGCGGTGAGTGCAAATAACGTGGCCAGCCCTAACATCGTCTTTGAGTTCTGTCCAGGCAGGGAAAGAGTCACCTACATTGGCCTGACCAATACCCTCCTGTCCCCTTTTATGGCTGGCATTCCCCTGATAGGAGGAATCCTCGCTGACAGGTCAGGATACCCTCCGACCTTTGCCGTGAGCCTGAGCATGGTCATAGTTGGGCTGCTTATATTGAGCACCTCGGTTAAAGATCCGAGGTTTGAAAATTTGACCTGCCCTAAAGGAGGGGAAGATGAACGTAAAGAACCTTTTTGATTTGACCGGTGAGAAGGCAATTGTAACCGGAGCAGCTCAAGGGTTAGGCGAGCAGATGGCTATAGCGCTGGCTGAGGCCGGGGCAGACGTTGCCGTGGTTGACAAAAATATAGAGGGTGCTCGTCGGGTGAGCGAGAGCATAAAGAATCTTGGTGTAAATTCCATCTTTGTAAAGGCCGACGTGACAAAAAAGGACCAAGTGGAAGAGATGGTAAAGACGTGTATGGAAAGGTTCGGCAGGATTGACATTCTCGTCAACAACGCCGGCATCGTCAGCAACTTTCCTGCAGAGGAAATGGAAAAGGAAGAATGGGACAAGGTAATTGAGGTTAACCTCACGGGAGTTTTTCTCTGCGCTCAGGCAGTGGGAAGGGAAATGATAAAAAGGAGGAAGGGCAATATCATCAACATATCCTCTATGTCTGGCTTGATCGTCAACAGACCTCAACCCCAGGTTCACTACAATGCCTCCAAAGCCGGGGTTATCATGATCACCAAGTCCTTAGCCGCCGAATGGGCAAAATACAACATAAGGGTTAACGCCATTGCGCCGGGATACATGAGAACACCCTTAGTGGACAAGGTCTTTCCCCAATATGGAGGAGAGTGGTGTTCCCTGGTTCCCATGGGCAGGTTAGGAGACCCCTCTGAGATAAAGGGACCTGTCCTGTTCCTGGCCTCTAAGGCCTCCAGCTACGTAACCGGAAGCGTGCTGGTAATGGACGGTGGATACACCGTCTGGTAAAATATAAAACTTAAGTAAAAGGAGGAAAAAGATGCGAAGTACGCCGATAGGCATAGTGATGTTAAACGATGAACGTGAGCATGTTTACAGGCAAAACAACCCCTTAAACATGAAGGTGGTGAGAAACTGGGCAAAGCTTATAGAGGAGAACGTGGTCAACGTGGACAAATCAAGACCGCAGGTAGTCGTGGGCTCCGAGATCATCACCAGCATAAGAAGCGCTCAAAAGGTAGGGGAGGAACTGTCCCGTGCCAATTGCAAACAGGTGATCATGTGCTATAATGTCTGGGATTTCCCCTTTTTAGTCTGGCCATTTTTAAATAGCCTGGGAAGAGATGTTCCCGTTCTTTCCCTTTCCAACAACAATGGAAAGTATCCGGGAAATGTCGGCCTTTTGGCCACGGATGGAGCTTTAAGGCAGGCCGGGTTTAGAACACATCGCATCGTGGGAGAGATGGAGGACAGAAAAACGCAAAAGAAGGTCTTTAACTGGATAAGAGCCAGCCAGGCAGTTACCACCATAAAAAACGAGGTTTACGGGTGTTATGGCGGCCACTCCATGGGAATGGAGACGGGATACTTTCACCTCGTTCCGACCATAAAAGCCTTAGGGGTGACGGTAAGACAGATCGACCAGCTTCTCTTAAGGGAGGAGATGGAGCGAGTCGATGAGAAGGAAGTGGAGAAAGGTTTCAACTGGCTAACAGATCTTTTAGGAGAGAGGATAAAATACGATGGGAAAATGCTTACCCCTGAGAGTCTTAAAAACCAGCTCAGGCTTTATCTATCCGTAAGAAAAGTAAACGAAGAGAAGGGATTTGACTTCTGCGGCATAAAGGGGCAAAGGGAGCTCACCGAGTATGTATGTCTGGCTGATGTGGCAGAGATGCTTCTTAACGACCCTTACGATTGGCGCGGTCCTAAGGAGCCCACCGTCTGCGCCACCGAGGCCGATGCTTATGCCGCCATCACGATGCAGCTTTTAAAGTACGTATCCGGTGGCCTTCCCACTCTCTTTATGGACGTGAGGCTATATCATCCGGACAGGGACATATGGGACTTTTGCAACTCAGGAAATCATGCCAGCTTCTATGCACAGCGAAGCTTTGATCCTGAGGATAACTTCAAACACATCACCCTTTATCCGGCTCTGGAATTTTACTTTAAGGCAGGAGGAGCCAGCGTGTTCTTTGATGCTGGCCCTGGAGAGCTCACCTTTGCCCGCTTAGGCCTGTGGGATGACAAGCCATATCTGGTCATGGCCAAGGGAGAGGTGGTGGACCTGCCCGAGGATGAGA
Source organism: Candidatus Aerophobota bacterium (assembly GCA_003648815.1). GTDB lineage: Bacteria > Aerophobota > Aerophobia > Aerophobales > B47-G16 > B47-G16. Next base: position 9,332 of record QMPZ01000028.1, read on the forward strand.
GGAAAAAAATCGATGATCAGACAGATCCCACCTGGCCCCATGTCCATGCTCGCCTTTTCTGCGATTATGAGGAATTCATTGACCTGTTTCCCTCCAATCACATCCTCGCCGTGGCCGGAGATCACCTCGAGTCCTTAAAGTATCTATCTGAGATAGCCGGAATCAGACCGATAGTCCTGGGTGAGGATGGAAAGAGGCGAAGATCCCCCATATGGGAGAGGGTTTAGCTAAATACAGGAGAGAGGGAATGGAAAAAGAGGTAGTCATTGTCATAGATTGTGGAGCCACCAATGTCCGGGTGGCAGCGGTAAAAAAAAGTGGCAAGATAGAAGATGAGATGAGCTTTCCCAACAGAGCCGTCCCACAGAAGGAGGGAAAAGAGTGGCTGATATGGGACGTAGAGGAAATCTGGGAAAAGATCTGCAGGGCAGCTCAAAAGGTATGTTCGAGGGTCGGAAGGAAAAACATAAGGGCAGTGGTAGCAGTCACCTTTGGAGCTGATGGAGCTCCTGTGGACAAAAAGGGCAAGCTCTTATATCCTGTAATTTCCTGGCAGTGTTCCCGGGGAAGAGAGTTGGTCGAGGAGCTGGAAAGGATGCTCTCACCCTGGCAGGTCTATCAGGTCACGGGCTATCAGTTCATCCCTTTTAACACTGTCTTTCGCATTTTATGGCTCAAGAAAAATGAGCCCGAGGTTTTAGAGAAGGCCTACAAATGGCTTATGCTTTCCGGAATTATAAACCAGCGCTTATGTGGAGAGTTTGCCATAGACCCCACCAGTGCTTCCACGATGATGGCTATGGACCTTAAGAGAAGGAAATGGTGGAGGAAGATACTTGACCTTATAGGAGTTGATCCCTCCCTTTTTCCCGAGTGGAAACAACCCGGACAGCTGGTAGGGAAGGTGACTTTAAGGGCCTCAGAGGAGACAGGAATTCCACGGGGAACGCCGGTGGTGGCCGCAGGACATGATACCCAGTTCGCCGCCATTGGGGCGGGAAGCTCGCCCCGCGAGGCTACCTTGAGCTCAGGCACCTGGGAAATTTTGCTCTTGCGACTGCCTGAATTTAAACCCACCCGGGAAGGATTTGAAGGAGGGCTGATCATCGAAAGCGATGCTGTGCCTGGACTATGGAATCCCCAGGTCTTGATGATCGCCTCAGGGGTGCTGGAGTGGGTGAGGAAAAACTTTTATGCTGATTTATCCGGCAGAAAGGACATCCACGAGGTGATGATCCTCGAGGCAGAGAAAATTCCTGTGGGGAAAAGCTCGGTGAACTTAATTCCTGAATTTTCTCCCGGAACAGGTCCTGCCAGAAAGCTTAACCTGAAGGGTAGCCTTTTAGGCCTTACCCTCACCACTCAAAGAGGAGAGGTCTATCGGGCTGCCTTAGAGGGCCTGTCCTTTCAGCTGAGGACAGCTTTAGAGCTCTTAGAAAAAGCTACAGGATTTTGCCCTGAGGCGATAAGGATAGTGGGGGGAGGGGCGAAGAACAGATTATGGAACAGGATAAGGGCAGAGGTGACCGGACTTCCCTTAGTGAGCCTCGGACAGAAGGAGGCCGCAGCGATAGGGGCGGCGATAATGGGATTTTTAGGGGCAGGAGTTTTCAGCTCCGTAGAGGAAGGACAGAAGGCGGTAAGCTTTTCCGAGGAGATATTTGAGCCCACCTCAAAACGAAAAGTCTATGAGGAGCTGTACCAGCAGTATAAAAAGACCCTTTTTTCCTTAAGAGAAGTCTACAGTGGTGGAGGAGCACTAAAATGAGTAAAAATGAGTCTTTTCCAAGACCTGAGTATCCCAGACCTCAAATGGTAAGGGAAGGATGGTTAAACCTGAATGGACGATGGGAGTTTGAGAAGGATCCGGGCCTTTCCGGAGAAGAAAGAGGCCTTCATCTTGGCAGGTCCCTGAAGGGAAGCATTGTGGTTCCGTTCTGCCCCGAAAGCAGGCTTTCGGGAGTTAGCCAGAAGGACTTTATGCCCTGTGTCTGGTATCGACGAAGCTTCGCCTTTCCAGAAGAGTGGAAAGGGAAGCGCATTCTGCTTCATTTTGGCGCGGTGGATTACGAGGCGAGCGTCTGGGTTAACGGAAAGTTGGCCGGCGCTCATCGTGGGGGCTATTCTTCCTTCTCCTTTGAGATAACGCATCTTCTGAAAAAAGGAGAAAATCAAATCGTCGTGCGGGCAATGGATGATACCCGAAACAGCCTTCAGCCCACTGGTAAACAGTCAAAAAGATATGAATCGTACGGCTGTCATTACAGTCGCGTTACGGGAATCTGGCAGACGGTGTGGCTTGAAGCAGTGCCCTCCACCTACCTTCGCTGGTTTCGGCTATATCCAGATCTTGACCAGGGAAAGCTGAGCGTTCACGCTGGCGTGGACGGAGATGCCGAGGGAGTTATTTTGCGAGCTAAGGCCTTTGCCTCGGGGAAGAAGGTGGGAGAGGAAAGCATCTCTGCCTGTGGGCCCATCAGCTTTGCCCTTAAGCTTTCCGAAGTTCATCCATGGGAGGTGAAAAATCCGTTTCTCTACGAGCTGGAGTTCTCACTTGAAAAGGAGGGAAGGCAGCTCGATCTGGTGAAAAGCTATTTTGGTTTGCGAAAGGTTCACATTCAGGGAAAGAAGGTTCTCATAAATAACCGACCGACCTTCCAGAGGCTGGTTCTTGATCAGGGATATTATCCCGATGGCCTCTACACCGCTCCCAGCGATGAGGCTTTGAAAAAAGACATCGAGCTTTCCCAGAGGATGGGATTTAACGGAGCGCGTCTTCACCAGAAGGTGTTTGAGCCCCGTTTTCTCTACTGGGCGGATCGTTTAGGTTATCTTGTCTGGGGTGAATATCCCAACTGGGGATTAGATCATAGCCATCCCAAGGCTTTGGAAAGAATGCTCACCGAGTGGATCGAGGTTCTCGAAAGGGACTTCAACCATCCCTCGATCATCGGCTGGTGTCCATTCAATGAGACCCCATCCTCACAGAACCCCGAGCTCCTGCGAAGTATCTTTCGAGTGACGAAGATGATTGATCCCACCAGGCCCGTCATAGATACAAGTGGCTATGTTCACGTGGAAACGGATATCTATGACTGCCACAACTATGAACAGGATCCGAAAAAGTTTGCTTCTTATTTTTCCGAGTTCGCAAAAAGCGATAAGGTCTGGAGAAACTTTCCGGAAAATAATGCTCCTTATCAAGGACAACCTTACTTTGTCAGCGAATACGGGGGTATCTGGTGGAATCCGGGCCAGGAAGATGAGAAAGGTTGGGGATATGGAACAAGACCAAAAACAGAGAAGGAATTTTTGGAAAGGTACCGTGCCCTCACCGAAAGCTTGCTTTTCCATCCGAAGATTTTTGGTTTCTGCTACACACAGCTTTACGACATAGAACAGGAGGTAAACGGACTATACACCTATGATCGGCGTCCCAAGTTTGATCCTGAGATCATCAGAAAAATAAATTCGCAACGGGCAGCTATCGAGGGAAAGTGAACTTCAAAAAATCCCGAAGACGGTGAAAGATTTCTCTTAAAAACAAAAAGGAGGAAGAAAATGACAGAGCATAAAGATGAAATTAAAGAGGCTCATGAAAAGCGCATGGCTTGGTGGCGCAGGGCAAAATTTGGGATGTTTATCCACTGGGGGGTTTACAGCATCCCTGCTCGAGGAGAATGGGTGATGTATCAGGAAAGAATCCCCAAGGATGAATACAGAAAGCTCGCGGATGAGTTTAACCCAGAAAAATATAATCCAGAGGAGTGGGTCAAACTGGCAAAGAAGGCGGGGATGAGATATATGGTTTTAACCACCAGGCACCATGATGGATTCTCCCTCTTTGATAGCAAGGTAAGTGACTTTACCGCTCCTCGCACTGCCTGCGGTAGAGACCTCATCAGGGAATACGTCGATGCCTGCAGGAAACATGATATGAGGGTTGGGTTTTACTATTCTCTTCTTGACTGGAGATATGACGCTTACTTTTCCGGACCAAAAAAGGATCCCTCTGGATGGAAGGAGCTTGTCGAGTACGTCCACGCTCAGGTAAGGGAACTTATGACGAATTATGGAAGGATCGATGTTCTTTTCTATGATGGAGGATGGCCATATACCGCTGAAGACTGGGAGTCTGAGAAGCTCAATAAAATGGTGAGAGCTCTACAACCACAGATAATCATAAACAACAGAAGTCAGCTCCCTGAAGATTATGAGACCCCTGAACAATATATTCCCGGAACATTCCCCAGCCCAGAGGCTCCTAAAAGAGATTGGGAGACCTGTATGACCTTAAATGAGCATTGGGGATATTGTAAGGGAGACAATAACTGGAAGAGTCCCAGGGTGATAGTGTGGAATCTGGCAAGATGCGCCTCTGGTGGAGGAAATTACCTATTAAATGTTGGTCCAAAGCCTGATGGAACAATTCCAGAAGAATCGGTAAGGATTTTAGAAAAAGTTGGGGAATGGATGAGAGAAAATGGGGAAAGTATTTATGGGACAACTCGAACTCAAGTAAGTTTTCCTCACGGAACAACGACCTTGAAGGAAAATAAACTTTATCTACATGTCTTTTACTGGAACAGAGAATTTGCCCTTGCTCCCTATAAGATAAACGTAAAGAAGGCCTACTTCTTAAAAACTGGCCAAAATATAGATTTTAAGGTAAGGGGGGAAAGAATTATCTTCACGGATCTGCCAGAAACAGCTCCTGATCCTTTTGATACGGTCATCGTCCTGGAGTTCGAGGGAAAGATAGAATCCCTTGAGCCTTTCAGGCCTTTTACATA
>QMPZ01000029.1 GCA_003648815.1 Candidatus Aerophobota bacterium
CTACTCCTTTTGTACCTGATAGAGGAGAAAGGAAAAAAAGGAGGAGTAGCCAAGACGGTCTCCTTGGGCTTTCAACCGGAGAGGATAGCCGAGGAATTTGGACTCCCCTTAGAGGAGACGCCTGTGGGTTTTAAGCACATCTGCGAGAAGATGCTAAAGGGGCAGGTCTTCTTTGGAGGAGAGGAAAGCGGAGGTTATGGGTATCGGGATCACCTTCCGGAAAGGGATGGTCTTCTTTCCTCGCTTCTTTTGGTGGAGATGCTCACCAGAAAGGAAAAGCCCCTTTCGATGATCTTGAAGGAGATGGAGGATAGGTTCGGCCGCTCGTTTTTCAAGAGGGTGGACCTTAAGCGGGAAAGGCTGATAAATAAGGAGAAGATGGTGGAGGAGTTTTCCTCCTGCCCGCCCTCTTTTGTAGGAGGAATAGCGGTTAAAGAGGTGAAGACCATCGATGGGGTTAAATTCGTGATGGAAGATGGAAGTTGGCTTCTTCTCAGGCCATCGGGAACCGAACCGAAGATGAGGGTTTATGCCGAATCATCTGATAAACAGAAGCTTGCCAGGATCATAGAAGAGGGACTGGCGATGGCGAGGAAGATAAATGTATGAGGATCTGCTGATAGCTGGATTTGGAGGACAGGGAATAATATTTGCTGGAAAGCTCTTAGCCTATGCAGCGCTGAGAGAGGGAAAGCAGGTTACCTACTTTCCCTCCTATGGAGCGGAGATGCGGGGAGGCACGGCCAACTGCACTGTCATAATTTCTACCTCATCAATTGCCTCTCCCATCATCTCCTCTCCCAAGAACCTCATCGTGATGAGTCAGCCTTCCTTTTTGAAGTTCTTTCCCCGGGTCAAGGAAGGAGGAAGGGTGATTCTCAACTCTTCCTTAGTGAAGGAAGAGTTAAAGCGCGACAAAGTCGAGGTGATTGAGATACCGGCTAACGATATCGCCGAAGGTCTGGGAAGCTCCCGAGTGGCTAATATGGTAATCCTTGGAGCATGGGCTAAGGTATCCGGGGCGGTCCGGGTGGATACACTTGTTCAATCTCTTAAAGATGTAATATCTAAGGATAAGATGGACCTGCTCGTCCTCAACGAACGAGCCTTAAGGGAGGGAGAGAGATTTGTCAAGCCAGCTCATTGAGTCCTTCTTTGATCATCTGGAGGTGGAAAGGGGGCTTTCTCCACATACCATAAAGGCTTACAGGAATGACTTAAAGCAGTATGCAAGGTGGCTTAAGGTAGATATTTTGAAAGCAGATTCCTCTCTTATCGGACAATATGTGTCCGAGCTTAGAAAAAGATACGGGCCTTCCAGCATAGCCAGGAAGCTATCCGCCATCCGTATGTTCTACAGGTTTCTTCACTCGGAGGGAAAGGGCAGTGGTAATCCCTTAGAGGACATTACCTCCCCCCGACCGGGAAGGAAGATTCCCCGCTATCTTTCCCTTAAAGAAGTGGAGCGACTTTTGAACGCTCCCTCCGGGAATACTCTTTTGGAGATCAGGGATAGGGCAATCCTGGAGGTCTTGTATGGGGCGGGCCTTCGTATTTCGGAGTTGGTCAACTTGAACCTTTCTGACTTGAAGTTAAAACAGGGATGGATAAGGGTTCTGGGGAAGGGATCAAAGGAACGTATCATTCCCTTGGGGAAAAAGGCCTGTCAGTGGGTGAGAAGGTACCTGAGGGCAAGGAGAACAGGTAAAGGGGAGGATGGTCCTCTTTTTTGCAATCGTTATGGGGAAAGGATTTCCCGACAAAGCTGTTGGAAGATGATCAAAAAATATGCCCGCAAGGCAGGCATAAACAAGGAGATGTCCCCTCACACCCTTCGGCATTCCTTTGCCACTCACCTTCTCTCGCGAGATGCGGACCTTCGTTCAGTACAGGAGCTTTTGGGTCATAGCAACATCAGCACTACTCAGATCTACACCCACATCACCCAGGAGCGTTTGAGGAGGGTCTACAAAAAATATCACCCAAGAGCTTGAAATGCAAATAATTACCACTCACATCGGGACGGACTTCGACGCCTTGGCCTCGATGGTGGCAGCGAGGAAGCTATATCCGGGAGCAAGCATATGTTTTCCTGGCTCCTTGTCCAGGGAGGTGAAGTTGTTTATGCACCTTTATGGAAAGCTGGTCCCCAACGTAAAGGTGGAGGAGATTGACCTGGACAAGGTAACCCGGCTGATCATCGTAGATACCCGCTGGATTGACAGGATAGGAGTCTTCGGTGAGCTCGTTGGAAGGAAAAGTGTGGAGATCCACATATATGACCATCATCCGTCTCACTGCGGAGATATAGAAGGAGATGGAGGAATATGCAAGGAAGTGGGGGCTAACATCAGCATCCTGACTAAGCTGATAAAGGAAAGGAATATCTTCATCAGCCCGGCTGAGGCAAGCCTTTTTACCCTGGGAATTTATGAGGATACCGGTTCTTTAAGGTTTAGCTCCACCACTCCTCTTGACCTTGAGATGGCCAGCTTCCTGCTTTCTAAAGGAGCAAGCCTTGAGCTGGTCTCGAGCTTCTTAAACAGAGGACTGACGGAAAAACAGACCTTCGTATTAAACGATTTCTTGAGAAAAGCTAAGACGAGAACCATTAACGGGATAGAGGTGGTGATGGTGGTCACCGAGGTCGAGGAGTTTGTGGGGGGACTGTCCCTTCCCCTGCATAAATTTATTGACCTGAAAAATATCAGGTTGATTTTCGCCCTGATAAAGACAAAGGATAGGGTCTATATGATCGCCCGTTCGCGAGTTCCCTCGGTCAACGTCGCCGAGATACTTTCTGCCTTCGGAGGAGGAGGGCATAACTTCGCTGCCTCTGCTCTGATCAAGGGCAGGGATGTGGAGGAAATAGAGCAAGAGCTTTATCAAATCTTAAAGAAGAGACTGAAACCTTCCCTTATGGTGAGGGAGGTGATGAGCAGGCCGGTGATAACTGTCTCCCCTCATACCTCAATTAAGGAGGCTAAGGAGATTCTGCAAAGATACCTGATAGAAGTCCTGCCCGTGGTGGAGAAGGGTAAGGTAGTAGGGATAGTTCCTCGGGAAAGGATAGAGCGTTTAGCTGTCCAGAACAGTTCCAAGATCACCCTGAAAAGCTACCTTTCGCCTAAGTTCGTGGCCATCAGCCCGGATGTCTCCATAAGAAGGGCTCAGGAGGTGATGATGGAGGAGGAGGTAGGAAGACTTTTTGTCATGGAAGATGACAGGATACTGGGAGTTCTTACCGGCTCTGATCTCTTAGAGGCGTTTCATCGAGGAAAGGAAAAAGGAGCAGGTGAGAAGCTGGTGAGCTTGGAGCAGCTTTTAAAGGAGCGGGTTCCCGCAAGGATTCGACATCTGATGAGGCAGGCAGGAAAGGTGGCTCATCAGATGGGCTATAGAGCCTTTATAGTGGGTGGATTTGTAAGGGACCTTCTTCTGGGGATAGAGAACCTGGACATAGACCTGGTGATTGAGGGAGAGGGAATACCCTTTGCCCTTCAATTTGCCCGCAGGATAGGAGCAAAGGTCGTAACACACAGGGAATTTGGGACAGCTACCCTCACCCTTTCCGATGGTTTCAAGCTGGATATAGCCACCTCTCGCAAGGAGTTTTACCCCGAGCCTGCTGCTCTTCCTCAAGTCAAGCCAGCTTCTTTGCGTGAGGACCTTTTGCGTCGAGACTTTACCCTCAATGCCATGGCCATAGACCTCGGACCTTCAAACTTTGGCAAGCTAATAGATTTTTTCGGAGGGCAGAATGACCTCATAGAGGGAAAGGTGAGGGTCCTGCACGAGAAAAGCTTCATCGATGACCCCACCAGGGTATTCAGGGCGGTAAGGTTTGAGCAAAGATACGGCTTTCTCATCGAGGAGGAGACAGAGAGGCTGATCAGGGAGGTGCTGGAAAAGAGAATTTTTCACAGGTTAACGAGAGAAAGGATTAAGGAGGAGCTAATTCAGATTCTCGAGGAGGATAAGCCAGAGAAAGCCATCCGCAGGATGCAGGATTTAGGGGTTCTGGAGGCAATTTACCCTGGTATGCGCCTCACCCCTGAAGGGGAGAAAGTTTTAGACCGTTTGGTAGATGTATTTGCCTGGGTTGAGATTCTCTCTGAGGAAAGGCCAAGGAAGTGGCTAACTCGCCTTTTGGTTTTATTGGAGCCCTTAAGTGAAGATAAGGTAAAGGATTTCTGTCAGAGCTACAGGTTCACCAGAGAGGAAAGAAGCTGCATCATCGAAGCTAAAAGTAAGGTAAAGGGTTTGGTGGAAAAGCTAAGAAGTCCAGAATATCTTGCTCCCAGCTTTATCTATTATCTTTTAGAGCCCCTTCCTCAGGAACTTCTTCTCTTGGCTATGGCTAAGACAGAGGAAAAGTTGGTGAAAAAGCGCATATTTTTCTATCTTTCTCGTCTGAAAGATGTCAGGATAGAAGTGGACGGACAGGACTTAAAACGTATGGGCTACAGACCTTCCCCAAAGTTCAGGCAGATTCTAAATGAGGTCAAAAAAGCTCGTCTGGATGGAAAGGTAAGGACGAAGGAGGAGGAGATAAGTTATATAAGGGAAAAGTTTCCCGATGAAGCTAAGGAGGATAAATGAAAGTTATCGTTCTGTTTTTTTCCTTGATAATTCTTCTTTTTTCCATAATCTTTCATGAATGTGCTCATGGGCTTATGGCTGAAAGACGTGGGGACCCCACGGCACGAGATGCGGGAAGGATAACTCTTAACCCCATTCCACATTTAGACCCCATTGGTTCGATTCTTTTGCCGGGCATTATGATTCTGATGAGCCTGGCGGGAGCTCCCCTTATCATCTTTGGCTGGGCAAAGCCTGTACCCATCAATCCCTATAACCTGAACGATCCCAAAAGGGATATGATGTGGATAGGACTGGCGGGACCAGCGGCAAATCTCATCCTGGCCATCTTTTTCAGCCTGATCTTTCGCCTCATAGCCAGTCCTCTCTCCTTAGCAGCTACGCTCCTCTTTTATGGAGTTGTGATTAATCTGGTTCTGGCATTTTTCAACCTGATTCCCATTCCACCCCTCGACGGTTCCAGGATCTTAGCTGGACTTCTTCCCGAAAGCTATAGCTACAGACTCTTGCAGATAGAACGCTTCGGCTTTATAATCCTGATTATATTGCTGATAAGTGGGGCTCTAAGCTTCCTTTTTAACTTAGCCATGAGACTGAGCGTTCTCTTGACCGGGGTATATCCGACTTTCTTAGGTTGAAAGGCTTTTTATTCTTTGGAAGGAGGGCAACTTCTAACTTACTATTTCTATTCCCCTGTGTCCTTCGGTAATTTCCCCTATCCTCTTGGCTTCCTCTCCCTGCTCTTCAAGAGCCTTGAGGACAGGTTTTTCTTCCTCAGGCGAGACCATCAAGGCCATCCCTATCCCCATATTAAATACCCTGAACATCTCCTCCTCTTCAATTTTGCCTTCCTGCTGGATTATACGAAAGATGGGATGAACCTTCCACCTTCCCTTATATAGTTTTGCCCTGCACCCCTCAGGGAGGATTCGTGGGATGTTTCTCATCATTCCTCCTCCGGTAATGTGGGCAATCCCCTTTATGCTGAACCTGTCCAGCAGGAACAATATCTGAGGGGCGTAGATGCGTGTGGGCTCTAAAAGTTCCTCCTCAAGGCTTCTGCCCAGAATGTCCTCTGTTTTTTTCTCGGAAAAGCCCCTCCTCTCGAAGAAAACCTTTCTGACTAAGGAAAATCCATTGCTATGCAATCCTGAGGAGGAAATTCCCAAAATCTTATCCCCTGGGCTGATCTTTGAGCCATCGATTATCTTTTCCCTTTCCACAACTCCCACGGCAAATCCAGCCAGATCATATTCTCCTTCTCTGTAAAACGAGGGCATCTCCGCCGTCTCCCCTCCCAGGAGAACGCAGCCGGCTCTTCTGCATCCCTCTATTATGCCGCAGATGATCTGTTTTCCTGTATCTAAGGAGAGCCTTCCCATGGCCAGGTAATCAAGAAAAAAGAGTGGTTTTGCCCCCTGAGCTAAAAGGTCGTTCACGCACATGGCCACCAGGTCTATCCCTACGGTGTCGTGCCTTCCGAACTTTTGAGCTACCTTTAACTTTGTTCCCACTCCATCGGTGGTGGCCACCAGGACCGGGTGTCTGTAGGCCTCCTTATTTAAGGAGTACAGGCCGGAGAAAAATCCTATCTCCGATAGGACCTGATAGGAGGTAAAGGAGCGCGTCTTCTCCCTTATCCATCGGGCAAGCTCCTCTCCTCTTTCCACGCTTACCCCGGCATCTTCATAGGTTAGCTTTTTCTCTTCCCTTTCTTTCCTCATATTTTTACAGCCTTCCCGTCTCAAAGATGTACTTCGTCTGGGGATGAACTTCGAGGGAGTAATCTCCGTTGAAACAGGCGGTGCAGTAGCTTTGTGGATTCTTTACACAGCTTAAAAGCCCCTCTAAGCTTAAATATCCCAAGCTGTCCGCTCCTATTATTTGCCTTATCTCCTCTACCGTGTGGGTGGAGGCAATGAGTTCTCTCTGAATGGGAGTGTCGATTCCGAAAAAGCAGGGAAACTTGATGGGGGGTGAGGAGATGCGAAAGTGAACTTCCTTAGCTCCGGCTTCTCTGAGGAGGCGAATTATCTTCCTACAGGTAGTTCCCCTTACAATGGAGTCATCCACCAGGACAACTCTTTTCCCCTTTAGTACATCTTTTACCGGGTTCAGCTTTATCTTTACCTCCATATCCCGCAAAAACTTTACTGGCTCGATGAACGTTCTTCCTATGTAGTGATTTCGAGTAAGTCCCATTCCAAAGGGGATTTTGCTCTCCTGAGCATAGCCCAAGGCGGCAGATACCCCCGAATCCGGAACGGGTATCACCAGATCCGCCTTAGCTGGATGTTCTTGGGCTAAGCGCCTTCCGAGTTTTTCCCTCACGCAGTGGACGCTTTCCTCGAAGACTAAACTGTCAGGACGGGCAAAATAGATGTGTTCGAAGATGCACTGGCTGACCCTGGATTGGGGCAGGAAAAAGGATTTTAGACCCTTCTCATCGATGACCAGAACCTCTCCCGGCCTTATCTGCCGAATGTACTTTGCTCCCAAGAGATCAAGGGCGCAGGTCTCGGAGGCTAAAATGAAACTTTCTCCGAGTTTCCCCAAAACCAGGGGTCGAAATCCCTGAGGGTCTCGCGCTCCGATGAGCTGATGATTGGTGAGAAGAAGAAGGGAGTAGGCCCCCTTAACCTCTTTCAAGGCCTCCAGAAGAGCTCTTCTTTTTCCCAGTGACTTGGAAGCTCTGGTGATGAGGTGTACTATCACCTCGGTGTCCATAGTGGTCTGGAAGATCGAGCCTTTGGACTCCAGCTTTTCCCTAAGTTCAGATGCGTTGATGAGGTTACCGTTGTGAGAGAGAGCAATTCCCTCTCCGAAGAAGTTTATGAGGAGAGGTTGCACGTTGATCGATGCGGACGAACCCATGGTGGAGTAGCGGTTGTGTCCGATGGCTATGTGGCCGATAAGGGTTTTCAGGATTTCCTCGTTGAATACCTCATTGACCAGGCCCATTCCCCGATGAACGCAGACGTTGAACCCATCTGAGGAGACTATTCCTGCACTCTCCTGCCCCCGATGTTGAAGGGCGTAAAGCCCCAGGTAAGTCAGCTTCGCTGCCTGGGGATGGTTGTATATGCCGAAGACCCCGCATTTTTCTCGCACGAAATACCTCCCTCCTTTTTCGCTAAGCTCTCTCAATAATCAATCAAAACCGCCCTGCATCTGTCTGATCTTCTCTAACCTCTGCTCTTTTTCCACAGCCTTCAGACGCTCTCTTTCGCCTTCTTTTCCCTTCGCTCGATGAGAGAGAGCAATTATTGCCTCTTCATGGCCGTAGCAGATCACGGTATCTCCTTCCTTAATGACCGTATCTCCTTGTGGTGCACCGATGTATCTTTCCTCATTGTTTACCCTGCGATACAGGCCAATTATAAGAATCCCCTCTCGGTTAAGCTCCAATTCCCTAAGGCTTCGCCCGGCTAACCAGTTTTCCTTGTGCACCTTAAACTCGGAGATGGCAAAGCCCTTGCTCAGTCCAAAAAGTTGCTCATAGTCATAAGCTCCCAGTCTTGTATATCTTCTGAGGAGCTTTTCGATTATTCTGCTCATTATGCGGTCTGCCCACCTGGAGTAGGCAAAGAGATATAAGATGGCCAGGCCGATGGCGATCAGTCCACAACGGACTCCAGCTTCCCTTGCTGATTGTCCGACGAAGGTGAGGATTAAGGTGGCTACCGCGGATGTGAGACCTGCGCTGCCGAACAGCATCAGAATGCGAAGAATTCTTCTTCGAACGGGGTGAGAGACAAGTGCTTCGGACTCTGAAGTGGTAAAGCCTACCCCGCAGAATGCTGACTGAGCCTGAAAGGCAGCTACCTCCCGTGAAAGTCCGGTCATTCTCAGGGCAACTGTTCCTATTCGCACGACAATTATCGAGAAGACAACGGTCACCAGAAATGAGATGAGTGCTATCATGAGCTTTCCCTGTGGGGTTTATCTTATTTTCTCACTCTTTTCCCCTCAGGCGTGCGCCAAACTTTCTTTCCAGCATGCTTACGAGAGCTTGCTGAACTCTGTCTACCTCCTCGTCCTTCAGGGTCCTATCCTGAGCGCGGAAGGTTAAAGAATAAGCGAGGCTTTTGTGGCCATCAGGGATGGATTTGCCACGATATAGGTCAAAAAGCTCCACTTTCTCCAGTATCCTTCCCCCTCCTTTTAGGATAGTCTTTCTGATTGCCTCCGCTGGTATGTCCTCCTTGACGATTAAGGCCAGATCTCTACGCACAGAGGGGAACTTCGGCAGGGGCTTAAAACTTTTTTTTGGGACAAAGAATGAGAGGAGGGCGGAAAAGTCAAACTCAAAGACATACAAAGATGAGGGGAGCTTGAAGTTCTGACAAATCTCGGAATTTAACTTTCCGAATGCCCCCAAACATATTCCTTTCTTTTTCGCGAGTGCGCTTTGCTTTTTCGAAAGATAGCCGAAGCTCGAGGGGATAAATTCGGCTTCCTCTATGCCCAATCCCTCCAGGAGAGCCTCAATTATGCCTTTTAAGGAGAGAAAATCAAATTCTCTTTCCAGTACCAGACCGCCCAGATGAGGTCTTTCCTGCTCGAAATAGGCCAAAGCTCGCCCATTGCGAATGCTTTCCCCCTCAGTTTTTGTCCTTCTGAATACATCTGCCAGCTCAAAGATGCGCAGTTTTTCCTCCTCTTGATTCAAGTTATAAGAGGCGATCTCCAAAAGGTGCGGGAAAAGATGAGTGGATAGAATCTTTTGTTGGGCTGACAAGGGGTTTTTGATGGCTATCGCCTCCTCGAGGGAAAGTTTTGCTTTGAGAAAGCTGTCCTCATCGGTAAGTTCCGTTCCCACTACCTCATAGAATCCCAGTCCCCTTAAGATATCCTCGACCCTTTCGCGAGCGAGCCCTTCAAGATCCTCTTCGGCCTCGCCTCCCAGAGGGGGAAGGCTTATTTTGAAACGATTGTATCCATAGAACCTGGCTACCTCCTCGATAAGGTCTATTTCCCGACTTACATCCCTTCGAAATGAGGGAATGCTTACCTTCCAGCCTTCCTTCTCTTCCTCGAGCTTAAACTGCAGGCTTTCAAGGACGTTCTTTACCCTCGAAGGGGTAATCTTTTCTCCTAAGACCTGATTGATCCGAGAGGGCCGAAGAAAAACGTATCTCTTTGCCTTCGGTAGTTTCCCCTCCTCGGTAGCTTTTCCCTCAACCTTTCCCCCGGCTACCTTCTGAATGAGAGAAGAGGCTCTGTCCAGAGCTTTTTTTATCCCTAAGGGGTCCACACCTCTTTCAAAGCGATAAGAGGCCTGCGTGGAAAGACCCATTCTTCTGGAGGTTCGCCTGATGGATACCGGGTTAAAATAAGCCGCCTCTAACAGGATATCCTTTGTGCTGTCCTGAACCTGAGTTTCCTCTCCTCCCATAATCCCCGCCAGAGCAATCGGTCTTCTCGCATCGGCGATGACTAACATGTCGGCCTCTAAGTTGCGCTTTATTCCATCGAGGGTGGTCAGGGTCTCGCCTTGTCTTGCCCGACGAACTATTATCGTATGATTAGCTAAGCAGGAATAGTCAAAGGGGTGGAGGGGCTGGCCCATCTCCCACATGACGTAATTGGTGACATCTACCACGTTGTTAATGGGTCTGTTTCCCGAAAGAAGGATCTTTCGCCAGAGCCACAGGGGAGACGGTCCTACTTTCACATCCCTTATCAGGCGAGCGCTGTAATAAGGACATAAATCTGGCTCCTCTATTTTGACCTGAAATGCCTTCTCAGCTGCCCCTTCCCTTTCCTCTATGGCCCAGGAAGGAGGATGTAGCTTATTTCCTGTTAGAGCAGCTATCTCCCGCGCTATCCCCATCAAGGAAAGGCAATCTCCACGATTGGAGGTAATTTCTATGTCGAGCACCACATCATCCAGTTCAAGAGCTTCTGTGAGAACTTTTCCCGGGGGAAGGGGAAAAGGAAAAGCCATGATTCCAGAATGGTCATCTCCTAAGCCCAGTTCCTTCTCCGAGCAGAGCATCCCTGGAGAATCCACCCCTCTTATTTTTGCCTTCCTCACCCTCATTCCATTGGCAAGTCTTGCTCCCTCCAGAGCTACGGGGACCAGAAGGCCCTCCCTTACATTGGGAGCACCACAGACCAAGGAAAGCGTGCTCTTTCCGATATCTACCTCAACTACCTTTAACCTGTCGGCATTGGGATGGTCCTTGATGGAGAGGACTTTCCCCACCACCACCTTATCCAGCCTTCCGAAGGGCTCTAAGGTCCTCACTTCCAGGCCTACGCTGGTCAACTTTTCTGCCAGCTCCTCAGGGCAGAACGGAAAGTCCACCATCTCCTTAAGGCATCTATAAGAGACCCTCATTTTTGCTGCCTCATTTTTTCATAACTATACTCAAACAAGGCCTGTTTGTCAAATTTTACCGTTTCAGTTGTCCGTCTCCTACCAGCTAACAGGGATTCTCAAAACCCTCTCTTCTTTATCCTTGAAGAGAAGGTACCCGTTTTCCCTTCCGTATTCATAAAGGCGCCTGACGAGCTCTACGTCACGCTTGCAGTACTGGATGAGCTTTCCCATATTTCCCTCTTCAAACCACCTTATGGCATCCAGGCCATTTCCGAGCTTTCCAAATCCTAAGGTAACCTGACATAAATGCTCCAGGCTCAGACGAAAGCCAAGATATCTTACTACCTCCTCCAATATGTCCAGGGTCGGAATCCTGGAAAAATCAAAACTGCCGTAGTAAGAAAGAACCTGATAATCGAATCCCTTGATGTTAAATCCCACCACCAGCTCTGCTCTAAGCAGCTCTTGGAAAAGTTCTTCTATGTTTTCCTCGGTAAACACTTTAAACTTACCTTTTTTCATGCTATAGGTTACGGCAATTGAGACCCTCATAAGGTGCCTGTTCTGCCAGCCCCCGACCTCCTCAGCGCTTCTTTGAGTTTCTATGTCAAGAAAGAGGATATTTTTTGTTCTTTTTCTGCTTTCCTTTTCAGGAAATGATTTCCTGGACAAAACTAAAGGCTTAAGCTCCTTTTGTACCCTCAGCTTTTTGGATGAGAGAAGATGCTCTAAGAGAAAAATGGCTCCTCTTTTGTCTAAGGTTCTGTTACCGCTGCCGCAGTTTGGCGATTGAATGCAGGAAGGACAGCCATCCGTACAGGGACATTCCTTAATTAAGTTAAGGCAGCTCTCTAAGAGCTCGACAAAGAGCTCGAAGCCCCTTTCCACAAGACCCGCTCCTCCAGGATAAGAGTCGTAGATAAAGACGGAGGCCCTCATCGTCTGGTCATGAAATAAAAACGAGCGGCCTCCCAGGTCCTGTCTGTCACAGCTGACCTTCAGGGGGAAGATGGCTATGACTGCGTGTTCGAGTGCGTGAAGGGAGCCGGCAAGGTCCAATCCCCTGTTCCTCATGTCAGCGGCCATCTCGAAGGGAACCTCAAGCCATAACGAGATTGTCTCAAAGCTTTTTGCAGGAAGATTGAGCTGATGCTCGCTTATGAGGCTTTGATCGCTCTTTCTCCTCTTCTCAAAGCCAACAATCCTTTCCGTCACCTTTACCTTCCCCAGACGCACCTTAAAGAGAGCAAAATCTTTTTCCCTTTGAGGGGTGATGATTTCTATCTTCTCCCATGAGCTTGCCTGGGTGTAGTAGCCCACATCCCTTCTTTGAGCATAGACGCAACGACTGATCTCATCCAGCTGAACTATTTCGTATTCCTTAAAGTGGTGTAGGTAGATTGCCCCCGGATGACATTCACGATAAACCCTTGTCTCGTCGACGTCTCCCATCACCTTTCCCGTCTTAAGGTCGATGATGCTGTAGGTCTCTCCAATTGAGCGAATGTTGATCCTTCTTTGAGGATATCTTCTCCTGGCATACCATCTTTTTGCCTCCCTGTCCTTCAAAAGCTTTCCTTCCCTCTCCAAGGCTTTGAGACAGGGAAAAAAGCTTTCTCCATATATCCTCTCATCATCTTCAGAGAGAGGGTATTCTGAGGCAGCACAGGGAAGATGCTCTAAGGTGATTGGTTCATTTTTTGTATTTATGATCATTTTTTCCCATCCCCTCGAGAAAAACTCGCGTGGATGGCGGAGAAAGTACTGATCCAGGGCATCCTCGAGGCCAACCATGATAATTAAGGCATCCCTTTGGCCTCTTCCTACCCTTCCTGCCCTCTGCCAGGTGCTCACAGATGTTCCAGGATAGCCTAAGAGGATGCAGCAATCAAGGTTTCCAACGTCTATTCCCAGCTCGAGGGCACTTGTGGAGATGATGCCCAAAAGCTTTCCCTCGAAGAGCTTTCTTTCGATGTCTCTTCTCTCAGATGGAAGATAGCCAGCTCTATAAGGGGCAACTTTTGAGGAAAGCTCAGGCCGCATCTCCTTTATGAAGAAGGATATAAGTTCGGTGGCGCGTCTGGATTTGGTGAATAGTATCGTCCTCAGGCCCTCATCTATGCATTTCAGGAAAACATGACATGCCTCGCTGTAAGGGCTTGCCTTAGCTTTCCATAAAAGAAAGTATTTCTTTGGCGAGGGAGAACCATCCTCGCTTACGGGAAAGAATTTTTCTCCCACCAGCTCACGGGCAAAGCATGCGGCATCATCTATGGTGGCTGAGGAGGCGATGAATTGAACCTTGCTCGAGTAAAGGTTAAGGATGCGCCTCAGTCTTCTTAGGATGTGGGCGACATGGGTTCCAAAAATTCCCCGGTAGGTGTGAATTTCATCTAAGACGACGAAGGAAAGGCAAGAGAAAAAATCCTTCCAGGATGAGTGAAAGGGAAGGATTCCCATCTGCAGCATATCGGGGTTGGTGAGGAGGATATGAGGCACCCTTTTTTTGATGTTTTTTCTTCTATAGGAAGAGGTGTCACCATCGTAGATCTCAGAGGTAATTTTAAGGTCAGGAAAGAAGGAGGTAAATTCAATAATGCCGTCCAGCTGATCCTGGGTTAGGGCCTTGGTGGGAAAGAGGTAAAGGGCTCTCTTGGTAGGGTCCTTGATGATGGCCTCCCAGACGCAAAGGTTATATATTAAGCTTTTCCCACTTCCGGTTGAGCTGGTGATGACCACATTTTTCCCCTCCCTTACAGCATCTATCGCCTTTGCCTGATGAAGGTAAAGCTTTTCGATCTTAGAGGAGGAAAGATAGCGTCTGATGACCTCAGGAAGGGGCTTTTTGACCTCTGCATGGCGTGATTTTCGCTCCGGTATCTTCTCGATGTGGACTATTCTGTCCGAATAGTAAGGATCTTTCTTTAGTTCTTCCAGAAATCTTTTCACTCCACTCAAGGGCGCCTCCCAACTTTCCTACTTATATCCTAATTCCTTAGGTGGATAAGGTCAAGGA
>QMPZ01000030.1 GCA_003648815.1 Candidatus Aerophobota bacterium
AAGGTCCTTAGGTTATACAACTTAAGAGGCGATATGTCTTGCCTTCCTTAATTTTAGATTCTGTTTGCTCATCTATAGCCTTTTCAAGTTAAGGTAAAGTTTCAGGATCATCTTGACCATTACTTTTGTGCTTTTGGTCTTTTATTTTAATTTTGCTGTATTGCTATGTAAGGTGGCTACCATGGTTCTACTTTGCGGTGGCTAAAGTGTCTTCGACCATTCCTTCGGAATGACACCGCCTCGCCGGAGGACATAATACCGCCCATTAAAATGGGTGGTATTTTAACCCTTTACACTTTACTCTTCACTAATAATCAATCACCCATTAAACCTGAGCTTAACAGCAAAACCTTATTTTTGGCTCTTTAAATCTCTGTGATCCCTCTGCTCTTACATTGTAACCTTAAAAAAGAGACGTCTTAATGAAGCCAAGGAGGCTATAAAGGTATACTTTCCGCTCTCCCTCACATCCACTTTCTTACAAAAGACTTTATAGGGTGTAATGCTTTTACCATGATTAATGGCTTCTTATACTGCCGGGCAAATTCCTCGGGGAGCTTTCCCATAACTGCTTGTTGAAACAGTCCTTCTCTACTTGCACCTATAACCACCAGATCATAGTCTCTTGCCTCATCAAGAAGAGCCTCTAAAAGGTGTGATGACATGACATACTTGGGCTTAAACAATGAGCTATCTACTTTAAGTAAGGGTAAATTCCTCCTGAGAAAATCCTCAATGTTAACATTGGGCTTACCTGACGGGAAAACATGGAAAACAGTTATCTCGCCCCCTTTCTTCTCGACAAATATTGAAGCTGTCTCAAGAGCAAACGTGCTATTGGGACCTCCCGCGAAAGGAACAAGGACCCGCCAATATCTTTGTTGACGGCAGTTTTTTAAAATCGCTACATTACAGGTTGTTCGCTTTAAAACAGCGTCTATTGTACTTCCCAGGGCAAAGCCTTTTCGCCTAAAGCCTTCCCATCCCATTACTAAAAGGTCGGCTTTTTGCTCAGAGGCTGTAGAAATAATCCCTCTTGGAATGCTGCGACAGTAACGAATAGTACTCCCAAAGGGAAAATTAGTTGAAAGATAAAGTGTAGCTTCGACAATGGCCTCCTTACCTGTTAATATGTACTTGGGAGCATCTGAGAGAGAAAGCCGAGGTGGGACAGGTACCATATGAACTACTTCCACTTCTGCTTTTTTTGCCTTACAGAATCGGTAGCAATGCCAAGCAAGTTGCACGGCATTGACAGGATTGGCCACGGCAAGCAAAATTCGATAACGCTTTTTGCGAGGAATGGGCTTTTCCTCTAAGATCATAACCTCATCACGTGTTGCCATAGTCCTGTGCTTAGCATAGGTATGATAAATTATAACTCCTAAAATTATCCAGGCCGGTACCACAATCCAGGCTATAAGGCTTACATGAATCAACCATGCTGCAAGTAAAGCTTGGACAATAATGGCAACGATGGGAAAGAGGGGAAAGAGAGGCATGAGAAATCCATAAGTAAGCTCATCTCCCATTTGGTGACGAATGCGAACTGCACATAAGTTTACGATAAAGAAAAGAAAAAGAAACATCATGCTCGCACTTGATGCGACATCTATTGTAGGCAAAAAAGCTACCACACTGATTACTATTCCTGCGGTAAGAGCCAAGGCGACATCAGGGGTGAGATTCTTTTTTGAGATGTGGGCAAAGATCTTGGGGAGCATTCGGTCTCTGCCCAGAGCGTAAGAGACACGTGTTGCAGAGTAAATAGTTGCATTCAATGCTGAAGTAGAGGCAAAGATGATAGCAATAGTCGTTAGAAAACTTCCAAAGGGTAAAAGTTGAGAGATAGCCTGCCCGAATCCTTTGCTCCCATATTTTCCAATCCAAATCCAGGCAGGCTCACCCACATCTTTCACTGCTACCACACATGTAAAAGACAAACCCACGTAAGTGAGAACGACCAGGAGAATAGAATAAAGCATAGCTTTGGGGAGATTACGCCGAGGCTGAATGGTCTCGTCTCCAGCCTGAGCTATCACTTCGAATCCTTCAAAAGCAACATAGGTAAAGCCCATTGTTATAAGGAGCTTTTTCCAACCGTAGGGAAGAAAGGGCTCAAAGTTTGCCAGGCGTTCCGGATCAAGAAAAGCAACTACCACTCCTACCAGTGCAATGAAGGAAAGAATGATTATTTGCCCAAGCGTAAGCAGAGCTTCTGTCGTTCCAGTCTGAGAGGTACCCCGGTAGTTAATATAGAGGAATAAACTGGCAATCCCCACCCCTAAAAGTTTCTCAACCAGTGGGAGTTGAATATCTTTCACGGAAATAAGACCAAGTTGGGAAAGATAATGTGTTGTGTATATGGCAAAGGTAATTGCATACAGGCTTCCAGCAACAGATGAAGCAAACCATTCCATCCATCCAGTTAAGAAACCTAAACTGTGACCAAAAGCGATCCTTGAGAAATTGTAGGTACCTCCAGCCCTGGGCATAGCCGAGCTTAATTCGGCATAGGACATACCAGTAAAGAGAGCAATAATTCCATTTAGACAAAAGGTAAGGACTACTCCACCTGGTCCTGCTATCTTTATGGCATTACCAATTCCGATAAAGACCCCAGCACCGATCATCATCCCTACGCCCATCATGGTAATGTGAAGGAGCTTGAGCTCACGAGAAAGTCCAACAGCTATCTCGGATTGCTCGGTATCAGTTTCCTTCATTCTTGCTCTCCTCATTTATCCCTTGCGATTTCTTAGAGTATTTTGAATGGAGATCTTCGATGATACGTCTGCACCATAGAGTCAGAAAGATGATAGCACTCAGTGAGCTTACTATTACTATCAAACCTACTATAACATCAGCTTTCATCTTTTTCTTCCCGTCCCATACATCACATGTCAGGTTTAATCTAATTCAATTTTAGGCTTATGTCAATTTTGCCAGGATGAGTGAATTGGGCTCTTAAGAACATTTATAGACCTATCTTTAAGTCATCATAAAGATAGGACTGTCCCCCTGACATCTTTAAGGCGGCTACCATGGTCTGTTATGCGCAACCTACGGGTTGCGGCTATCCAGATGGAGCTATTTTCCCTTCGCTTCCTGGGAGCCCTCCTTTTTTGCTTCGCAAAAAAGTCATTTCCCTAAGTCGCTCAGGAAAAATAGCTCCATCTGTAGACATTAAAAAAACGACACTTGAGGGGAAAGGCTTCCGCCCATTCCCAAGGAAGATCCCTCCAATATAGCCTGCTCCCCCTTCTAAAGCAGGTGGCATTTTAACTCTTCACCCTTTACTCTTTACTCTTCACCCTTCGCTTCGCTTGTTTTTTCCTCGGATTAATATATGATTGAGTCAAACAAGTCAAATAAGCCATAGAGGCCCATATCTTGGAATATGAATAAAAAATTCAGGTAGGTTATTTGAAAAGGATGGAAAATGAGTTTTCAAAAACTGATTTCAATTCAAAGGATCAATGACGATGACATAAAGCGGGCAGCATTTCGGGCTTTAGAGGCAATTCGTGCGGAATCCTTGATGCGGGAAGGGATGAAGGTACTTTTGAAACCAAATCTTCTCTCAGCCAAACCACCTGAAAGAGCGGTGACCACTCACCCAGAGGTGGTGAGAGCTGTGATCCATTGGGTTAAACAATTCAGTCCGTCAAAAATCTACGTGGCCGACTCCTCTGGAGGCGGAGCAAGAATCGGCCTTAAGGCGACAATTAATTCCCTTAAAGTATCCGGTATCAAATCCGTGTGTGATGAAGAAGGGGTTGAATGTCTTGCCCTGGAGAAGACAAAACGGGAAATATATCCTGTGCCAAATCCTTTAGTTTTGAACGAGGTCGTCAGCACAAAACTCTTAAAAGAGGTGGATTTAATCATTAATCTTCCAAAGATTAAGACACATACTTTAACCTATCTTACCTGTTGTATCAAAAATATGTTCGGAATTATCTTGTTGGCTAACAAAGCCAGTATTCACGCTTTATTTCCGAGAAGAGAAGAGTTTGCCTCTGCCCTGGTGGACATATATTCAGTAAGTGTCCCCCAACTGACCGTTGTCGATGGTTATTTGTGTCAGGAAGGAAATGGCCCTTCCGCTGGCGATGTTGTTAAGCTGGATCTTATTCTGGCTGGCTACGATCCGGTCGCCCTTGATACTCTTGTATGTAAGATTATTGGCTTGGATCCTGATAGAGTTTTATATCTTGCAAAAGCCGAAGCCAAAGGTTTAGGTTCAATGGCACTCGAGGAGTTTGAAATAATCGGAGAGTCGATTGACTCGATAAGGCGTCCTTTCAAGATTCCTGGAGGGAAAAAGTGGTCGCTTCCATTTCCCCTGCCCAGGTTTCTTACTAATTATGCTGGCAGAATTCTTTTTCGATCCACTGTCCATTTTGATGAATCGAAATGCAAGTTATGTGGCAGTTGCTGGGAGAACTGTCCTGTAGGCGCTATCTCTCCACCTTCAAAGAAAATGAAAGTAAACAAAATACCAGTATGGAACAAGAGTAAATGTATAACCTGCTACTGCTGCGCGGAGTTGTGCCCTTATGAGGCTGTTAACTTTAAGACCAATATCCTAAAAAATATCCTTCTTTCATGGTTTGGTGGAGCTATGTTGGGCATTATTGCGATAGTCATCTTGCTTATTTACCTTTAAATGAACTTGCGATACTTTCTTTACTCAAACTTCCTCATCTAAATGAGGTTCTTGGCGAAGTTCTTTTTTACAGGACTGACGTCTCTTTTGTTCAAGCAATTTCTTTTTGGCTCTTCTTGAGCGCCTTCGCTTTGCCCTTCGGATTTTTTCGCGGCGCCTTTCCTCCTCGCTTTCCTTTCCCAGGATATGACTTTCGATCTTACGTACCAGCTCCCGCCTGGCCAAAAAGCGATTTAGAGCCTGAGATCGAGCTTTTTGCATTTTGACCTCAAAGCCGGTAGGAACATGTTTTAAGTAAACACAGGTAGCAGTCTTGTTGGCCTTTTGTCCTCCTGGACCACTTGAGCGGATGAACTTTTCTATCAGGTCTTCCTCCCTTATTCCAAACCTTCGCATCTTCTCCTCTAAGGCCCTTTGTTTTTCCGGACGAACTCCGAAATCGAGCATTTTTCACCTCGACGATCAGCTTTGTTTGATTATAAGAGAATTTCTTGGCAAGGTCAAAGCTTTCTATAAAGTCATCTTAACCATTACCAGAACTAGAGGCCTTTGATGCTCTTTCTTTCATTATTTTTGGAAAATTGTCCATATCAAGGGGAAGGTTCTTTATTAAGGGAAGCCAGAATAAGGCGCAGCGGCTCCCGAGGCGTTTTTCTTTTCGCATCTCATCCCTTTTGACTTTATTTTCAAAGAAACAAGGCTGTTGAAAACATCGACCTCGATATTGTAAGAGCCCGCATAATCCATAATCAAGGTTTAGATGCCAAGCTCCTTATGCCAATCCTTGATGAGCTCCCTCAAATATTTGAGGAATCTTATCTCCCTTTCGGTAAACGTTACCTTGCCGGTTCTACAAACCGGGCTAATGGGAAGGCCACAAAGTTGGAGGAACATCTTCGAGGATGCTGGATACTTGTTGCTCAGCGCCAATTTTATAACCCCTAAAAAACGCTGAAGCTTGCGGGAACTTTCCGGTTCTCTTTGAAAGTTCTCGCAGAGCCATACGTAAAGTTCGGGACAGAAGTTGGCGTCTATTCCACTAAATCCATCTCCTCCGAGAAGGAGCGAGTCTAAAAGTGTTAACGAGTCGGCATTGAACCACCTGATCGATGTACCCTTGATCGCCCCAAGCTTGTCCTTTATTAAATCAGTCTGCGCCGAGGTATCCTTGTAGAAGAAAAACCTCTTGGTGGATGCTGCCCACCTTAGAATTTCAGGAGTTAGAAGGCGATGATATGGAAGGGGACATTCATAAAACCCGAGTGGTACCTCATCTGTCAGTTCCAAAAGCCTGCTCACATTTTGTAGCCAGATATCATCCCCCTCATCCCTTCTGGCTAACTGACAGACAATGACGACAGCTGCCTTAGCTCCTTGCTCCCACAATTTCTTGATAAATTGTGCCTGTCTTTTAATTGAGCCGCCAAATGTTCCCGAGGCAACCACGGGCACTCTTCCTGCACTGCGCTTAACCACCCGTCTGACTAAACTGATCTTCTCCTCTTCGGTCAACTCATACATCTCGCTTGAAAGACATACAGCAAACAGCCCCGCTACTCCTGCCTCAATATACCAGTCTGTTAGAGCATCCACGCCAGACCAATCAACTTCCCCATTCTCCTTAAATGGGGTGAGCATTACCGGCCATACCCCTTTTGTAACTTCGGGCTCCATCTTCGCTTTTGTCCGTGTCCCAATCAAGCTTAACGGTAAAAGTTTAAAGTTCAGGGTTATAAAATGAGCAGCCTTCCTTCCGGATTAAACCTCTCATATAAGCTCTTCCTTATCTCCTGTTTTTCCCTGTAGGATGCTATGTGGTCATAGCCTGGTTGCTCCCAGGGTGGCGTCCTGAGGAGGGATTTGTCAAACTCATCCAAGAGCTTTCCCTCAAGCTCTTCTTTGTATCTTCCCTTGATGAACATCTCGAAGGCATCGGAAAACTTATTCCAGGCCTCCTGTTCTCTTCCAGGACATACAGGGTAAAAAAGACCGTTGTTTGCCTTCACCGCCTTAAGATCTCCCCTGCCATCTCCAATCATCAGCACGTGGTCGTCCTCATATCCACCTACCTTTTTGGCCACCTCAATGTGATGTGCTTTTGAGCCCATCTCCTGGCCGGCGATGATATGGACGTAGTCGGCTATACCCTGTGCCTCCCAATAATTGGCCAGGTCCGTATAAGGCGTTTGCGAGACAACCATAAGATCGGCATATTGAGCCATCATCTCCAAAGCTTCTTTGACTCCCTTAAAAGGTGGAATCTTGGCGGATATATGGGGAAACGTCCTGTTGACCGCCTCGCTCCATCCTAAAAGCTTATACAGGGCAAAGCAGGTCGGATTTTCCTCGTTGATGAACTTTTCAAGGCTTGGATTTCCCAATCCTAACTTTTTTCCCTGGGCATAAGCGATGTAATCATCCACCAGTTTCACATCGGGCAAGGTTATGTGCTTTTCAGCCAGTGCCTTTTTAACATCCTCCCTTGCATTGAGGGTTTTGAGGGTGAGCTGGATGGCGATGAACCTGTTACATCCTCTGGTCGTGGAAAAGAGGTTGTAGTATTCGGCAACTTCCCTAAAGTAGGATTCGATTCCCCAGAGCCCGTAAAACTCCATAAAGTGAGGATGGAAGATGAGCATCTGTTTTCCATTCATATTGTCGGTGACGCAGCCATCGGTATCGATGGCGACCAAAAAATCCTTCCCTCTCTTAAAATTTTTCAGCTGTTGTTCTGGATCCTCCCTTAGCTGCTGTTCGGTAAGTCGAGGTAAGGCCATTTTTTATTCCTCCATTTGATTAATGTGATGTGGTTGCACGTTCCTTAATTTTTTTTTTACCCACCACTTACCTGTATCCTGCGGGCACGTACTCTGCGCACAGTTTTGGAGCCATAATCTCCTTGAAGGAGGCAAACTTAGGAAGTGGCCCACCGATCAGGGGCATTGCCCAGTTCACAAACTCATCGGTTACATCTACCTTACTGGGAGCGAGCCACTCCCTGGGAAATTCTCTCTCCGAGTTCGCCACAACATTTAGGGGGACCTTGTCGTACCTGACCTCATATCTGGGGCCAGGAACTCTCAATATGGTCGACATAAAGCCGTTTTCTCCCTTTAAGGCGAGTTTTGCCGCATAAGCTCCCACCTCGTAGGCCTCCTTGCGGTCAACCTCGGATACATAGGCGATCTCGCGCCTTTGACGCGTCCCTGGCCTTTCAGCTCTGGCTATTCCCTTGACCACCAGCCTGCTTTGTACCCTTCCCTTGCTGTCCTTTCTGTCCATTCCGTTAAGATAGTTGATGAGCACCTGCTCGACGGTCCTCTCGGAAGCGCTGAACTGTGCATGTCCGAAGCTATCCCTCAGCACCCCCAGATCCCCGAGGTTGGCTCCCTCGCCGATGATGACGATACATCTACCGTGCTCGCTTAATTTCTTGTTGACCTCTTCGGTGATAAACTCGAGATTGGCCTGCCAGTCATCCTTCGACAGGGCCTCCGGAAGTATTATGAGCAAGGGCATTTTTCTTTCTGGATCTGCTAATCTCGCCGCAGCAGGTATAAAGCCAATCTTTCTTCCCATCACCCCGATCACCAGGACGGGATCGCTTGTATAGCTTGCCTTGTTCTCCTCGTTGGCTTCCAGAACGTTGATGGCCGTGTTTCTGGCCACACTTCCATAGCCCGGATCATGGTCGCAAATGGCAAAGGTGCCGTCACTTTGTAGTGTGCCGCCGACATCATTGTCAATTGTCTTTGGTATGCCGATGCAAATTAGATCCAGGCCACTTTCCTTGGCCAGCCTGTTTACTTTATCTGCAGTGTCCATGGAATCTCCGCCACCGCAGTAAAAGAAATAGCCAATGTCGTGTTTCTTGAAGACTTCAACGATCCTGGCTAAGTCCTCCTCACTTCTTATCTTGTACCTGCAGCTGCCGATCACTCCGGCAGAGGGGGTCTCGCTCAAGAGTTCTATTTGCTCACGGTCCTGAGCGGAGATGTCCAGAAGCTCTTCCCTGAGGACACCGAGAATGCCCATCCTTGCCCCATATATCTTTCCTACTTTTCCCGAGGAAGCCAAGGTATCGATTGCTCCTTTAAGAGAGCTATTTATCACCGAGGTTGGCCCTCCTGATTGTGCGATGACTGCGTTTCTCACTTTTCCTCCCTCCATTATTTAGTGGTAAATAAGTGATAATTTACCTTTTTCTCTCACCCTTCACTCATAACTTCACCCTTTATATCATAAAGGTATTTTCCCCCATTTTCAATCCAGAGCCTTCCCGCTCCTGTAAAGTCCTCTTTACGTAATGATTCTGGGTCCCTGTAGCCTAAGCCAACGGCTCTGCAGACCTTTTCGGGAATCCTTGTGGCCAGCGTCACCTCAAAGAAGAAATCTTCCTTTCCACTTGCCGGGTCATAATTTCCCGGTCCCCTTACGTTGATCACGTGAGCGGCCACGTTTCTGGAAAAGGCGGGATGTAGCCTTAAATAATGCTTTACGTAATCCTTGCAGTGGTAGCCTATCTCTCTTAAGGCGGCATCCATCTCCGGCTTTGAGTGAAAACAGCTGATGTGCGGTGCGTAGATGATTATCTCCCCTCCCTCCTTCATTACCCCCGGCCTTTGAAGTTTATAAGAACCCTTGCCAGCCGTCCAGACCTCATCGTAGCTTTTTCCGATGACCTGTACGGCGACATCTAAGGGACGATCGAGATAGATGACGTGAAGCTTAGAGCTTGCCTCGGCAGCCTTCCGGTAAGCGGCGATAAATCCCTCCATATCCACTCCTGCGTAAAGTCCCTTGGGAACTACACTTTCATCTTCTTCCTCTTCGAATACCATATCAAAGGAAACGACAGGAGCTTTTATCTTCTTGAAGATATAGGAGGAACCCTCGTTTATGACATCACGGGCGGGGTTATCGACCGAGCCAATTATTTTGGGAACGCCCACGAGGACAGCAGCCCAGTGAAGTAAATCTATAACCTGTGGGCCAGAGATTCCCGGGAAGAAGACCTTGAGCCCCCCGGCGTAGCCAGCAGCCTCATGAGGTAAGGTCCCGGTGAGGGCAACGATTAAATCGAAGTCTTCCGTGACCAGTTTGTTTACCGTGACGGGAATCGGCTGTTCAAGTTCTCCTTCGGTCTTTTCAGCTACAAAGGAGGCCGGAATCTCGCCTACTTCAACGAGCCAGTTCGGGTCGTTGTATTCATGATTGTAGAACCGACTAAAGCTCATCTCGCTTGAAATTCCCAGTTTAGCCCTGATCTCCTCCTCGCTCATCCTCCTGTGAGTACCACCTGCGTTAAGAGAACAGATTTCTTTCATGCCCCTGGCCTTAAGCTCCCGATAGATGAGGGGTACGAGCTTGTGGGAAAAATCGTTTCTCGTATAATCAGGATGTATCAGGAGAACTTTTTTTACTTTCTTGAAGTCCCTTAAGATCTCCTGCACGACCTCGAATAACTCCTCGTCGGTAAGCTTTCCCTTAAGGTTTTCTCTGAAAATCATGGAATTTGCCTCATCTTTTTTGCTCTGGACGACCCTCCTTTGTCCAGAGGGTATGAAAGATTCCCGGCTCATCAAACCTCTCATAGGTGTGCGCACCGAAGAAGTCCCTCATCGCCTGGATGAAGCTCGCCGTGGGCAAGACCTTTGTCCGGTAGCTGTCGAAGTAGCTTATGGACTGACTTAAGACGGGAACAGGTATGCCGCATCTTATAGCAGCCTGAACCACATACCTTAAGCTTGGAAGCTCATCGTTGAGCACCTTGCTGAACTGGGAGGAGACCATAAGATTGACCAGATCAGGGTTCTCGTTAAACGCTTCTTCTATTATGGGAAGCATCCTTGACCTGATGATGCAGCCGCCCTTCCATATGCGTGCAATTTCGGCCATCTTAAGATCATAGCTATATTCCTTTGATCCAGCCCTTATCAGGGCAAAACCCTGAGCATAGGCCATCCTTATCGAGGCATCCAGCGCCCTGGGTATGTGTCGGATAAGCTCTTTCCTATCTTCATATTCTCCATCGGGTCCACTCAAGATGGATGAGGCTGCCACCCTCTCATCCTTGTATGCTGAGATGATTCTTGCCAGGAGCGCTGCGCTGATGGAGTGGACTGGAACCCCTAAATCATACGCTTCCTGGGAGGTCCATTTTCCGGTTCCCTTCTGTTTTGCCGTATCTTTGATCACCTCAATGATGGGCTTTCCTGTCTTGTGGTCCTTTGTTCCCAGTATCTCGGTGGATATTTCCAGAAGATATCCGCTCATAACCTCCTCTTCTGTCCACCTCTTAAAATGCTCATGTATTTCCTCTGTCTTCAGTCCTGCTCCTTCCCTGAGGATATGATAGGTCTCGCTGATTGCCTGCATAATGGCATATTCGATTCCGTTATGCACCATCTTCACGAAATGACCTGCTCCACCAGGACCTATATAGGTACAACAGGGCTCTCCATCGACCTTAGCGGCAATTGCCTTGAGAACGGACTCAACGGCATCATAGGCACTTTTGTCTCCGCCTGGCATTATGCACGGTCCCTTAAGAGCTCCTTCCTCTCCACCGCTGATTCCCGTGCCTATGAAGACCAGGCCTTTTTCCCTTGCCTCCTTTACCCTCCTTTCGGTGTCCTTAAAGTGAGAATTACCTCCTTCGATGAGAATATCTCCAGAAGAAAGGTATTTTGCCACCTCCCTTAAGACATCGTCCACCTTAGAGGCGGGAACCATTACCCAGACAGCTTTCTTTTCTCCGTCAAAGGAGCCTGCCAGCTCCTTGAGCGAGGAGACGGTCTTAATTCCCCTCTGGGCCACCTTATTTCTGATGCTTTCATCTATGTCGTAGCCGATGACCTGGATTCCTTTGTCCATCATGTTCAAGGAAAGACTTGTTCCCATGGGACCCAGGCCAATCATCCCAATTTTTTTCACGCTCATTTTTCTCCCTCCAGATAAATTTTAAAAAATCCTCTAAGACAGACCTGAAGGTCTCTCTACTACACTCCTGAGAAGGCATTAAATCCCCCATCTATGGGGATGACCACGCCGGTCACGAACCTTGAGGCATCAGAGGCAAGATAAATGCAGATTCCAATAAGATCCTCGGGTTTGCCAAACTCACCCATAGGGGTATGGGAGATTATGGATTTTGCACGGGGGGTAAGATTTCCCTCCTCATCTAAGAGGAGATATCGGTTCTGTCGAGTGAGGAGAAATCCCGGGGCAATGGCGTTGACCCTTAATTTTTTATTGTACTCTTGGGCGAAGTGAGTCGCCAGCCATTGGGTGAAATTGCTTACCGCAGCCTTGGCAGCTGAATATCCAGGTATTCTGGTCAAAGGACGAAATGCGTTCATGGAGGATATGTTTATGATGGAGCCTCCGTTCTCATTTTTCACCATGGACTTTCCGAATACCTGACAGGGAAGGATGGCTCCTCCAAAGAGGTTGAGGGCGACCACCTTCTCCAGAGCGGATAGGGGAAGATCAAAGAAGCTGAGCTCCTTGGAGGTAGTTGCCTCCTTGATATTTCCTCCGGCTGCGTTGAGAAGAATGTCCACCCGGCCGAAGTCACCGATTACCTCATCATAGCAGGCCTTTATCTTCTCAATATCCATGACATCTATATAGTAGCCCTTTGCCTTTATTCCTTCTTCAGTAAGCTCGTCTACTACTTTATCCGTGCTGACGATATCGCATATGGCTATCTCCGCTCCTGCCTTGCCGAGTCCCTTGGCTATGGCCGAGCCTAAAACTCCTGCCCCACCGGTGATCACCGCTTTCTTTCCCTCAAGGCTGAATATGTTTAAGATTTCCTTCAACTTTCCCTCCTTATTTTCTCGATCATATATTTTAACTGCAAGGCAGCGAAAGATGACCTGCGAAAAGAACCTTCCCCGACTATACTCTTAACGAGGCAGGTCTTTAAACTCCCAAAAGATCCAGGTGTTTTCTGATATGAGTTGAGACCTCCTTATAATGCTCATCTTCGTTCTTAAAAAGGGTCCTGTAGATTCTTTCTCTGAAGAGGAATTTTCCATATCTATCCTTTGCGCTCAGAACAGAGCCATAGGTTATATGGATGAGCTGGCGGGAATCCGGCTTGTCAAAAAGAGCTTCCAGATCCTCATCAGCTAAGCTGTCCAGGTCAGGAATGCGGGAAAGATCAGTGCTCACGTGGTAGGAGGCCTTGTCCTTTTCGAACCTTTCTAAGGCGAAGCGGTGAACTTCCCTGTAGAGGGGAGGCTCCTTCCTGGCGATGACCCTCATCGCCTGAAGATAGCTGGTTCCGGCAGTCTTAATGTGGAAAAGGCCTTCTGTCCTTTGCGAGAAGGCTGGATAAACCGACAGCTTATCGCTTCCGGAGTGAAGGGACAGCTTATACCCGCCGAACATCTTAGCTATGGCTGAGTGCAGGGAAAGCTCATCGGCAAACTTTTTCACATCCCCAATGTAGTCTATCCCCTTTTGCCAGTCTCCTGTAAAACGGAGGGCGAGGTTATGAAAGTTCACGCCATTTCTTTGAAGTTCCTGAGCGATGAATATATGAGCCAGAGGAGAGGTCGGCGTGGAGGTCTCATCAACGGAGACCTCGAAGTCGAACTCCCCCTTCTTGTAATCATCTAAGAACCTGTAGCAGTCAACAACATGCCTTATTGCCTTAAGGTAAATGAGAACAACCTCCTTCAGCGATTTTTGGTCAAATCTTAAGCTTTTCCCAGCTATAAGGTATCTTTTTCCAAGATAAAGTTTTTCCAGCTCTTCTCTTTCCTTAAGGGAGCTGTAAAGCTTATCTTTTTCCTGCTCGCTTAGCCTGGGGACATCATCTCTTACGAAATCGGACGGATCCACGGTGAACATGGTATATCCACAATCTACAGCCTCTCTTAAATCCTCTGTTCTTTTCACATGATCAGCATCAGCCCCAAATGGTCCCCTGTATCCAGCCTCAAAGCATCCCCAGATGGCATCATCCAGCACCTTCTGCCAATCTCTTTCTGTCCTGCTCATCTCCCTTACAGACTGTTGAGCCAGAACGGGAAAGATTCTTTTTCCCTCAAATGCTCGAATGTGGGCAGGGGTCGCTATTCCCAGGCGGTCTCCTGTGCCAAAGGAAGTTCTCCTCCCACAAGGAGAGGGGGACAGATGAGGAAAGAACTGACGCAAAA
>QMPZ01000031.1 GCA_003648815.1 Candidatus Aerophobota bacterium
AGCGGCTGGAGCGAAACTTACACGGGAAGCGATGTGTATATGTATACCGGCACGGGAACGCTCGTGGTTCTGGATGGAAATGGAGCAACCTCCGGAACAGCTGGCCAAGTAGGGATCGACGACGGTGGAACAGAGGCAGACGCAACTGCAGGGGATGATATAATAGAGGGCAGTGAATGGCGTCCCTATCCGAGTAATGGCATAATTTATAGTCCGGGGAACCTCAGGGTCTTGGGAATGATTGGAGATGATAATGGTACTCCCTCTAATCCTGATGACGACACATCTTACAATCTAACCATAGTTTCCGGGGGGACAATATATATTGAGGGAAACCTGCTCAGGGGAACCGCTGGCTCTTCGCTTGCCTTGTTAGCTAAGGACTGGGTGGTCTTGAACCCCACGCATATATTTACGGGAGGCTATTTTACGGGAACCTTGGAATTTGAGACTTATGGCGAAGAAGGTGAAGTCCGGTGGAAGTTCATGGACAACCTCATCGGTGAAGAAGATAATCTTCAAGCAATGTATCAAGTTAAAGAAGGTGGAATTATAACGTTAATGGTACTTGATTTCCAACGAATGATGACATTCAACACGCTTACTTTTATGAAGCTTCATTTGAATGAACATTGGTTATTGAGTGTATGGGGATCGAATAATTCAGAATTTAGCACAGATGGAGATATCCTACTTGGAGAAGTCACTACTCCAGTTCTTGAACAAGATGTGGATTTTGTAAGTGAGAATCCCATAACCTGTAGATTCGTAAAAATTTACTTAGAAGATCAAAGAGAAAATCCTGGGGAAGGATGGGAAGCTCCCTTTAAAATAGATGCAATAAAAGTTTTACTTAAAGGGGGTGCGGGAGGTGATGGTACCTGGAATGGGGAACCTGTGGTGAGCGGTCTCTTTTACGCTCAGGAAAAATCATGGGCAGTTATTCCAGGTAATTTTCCAGATAAAGACAAGGATTATCCCATCGTTATTGGAGGATGTATAGCTGAAAACGAACAAGAGCAGAGCGAGAAGTGGTCAGACTGGTCAGACATAAGTTACATATATGAGGATTTAGCTACTCCTCCTTATCTTCCTCCTTCAGTGAATCTGGTAACTCTGAGGAGAAAATAAGACAGTTTTTTCTTAGCCGAAAGGGCAAACCATTCGCGAGAATGGGACGCAAAGCCACGGGCCTTTCTAAGTAAGGTGGCAGGGAAAGGCAGCCGGGCTGCCGAAGCTACGAATGAGCCTCAAGAAATTCCTGAAAGATTTCACCGTCCAAGGGGAAAATGGACAGATAGGCTTGCTCTTTACCTTTATTATCCTTTCCATCCTCTCTGTTATGGGAATTAGCTTCCTTTACCGTATGAGACTTGAACAGATGGCAGCAAGCAACTTCAAAGATGGCATTAAGGCAGACTACATTGCTCAGGCAGGGTTGGAAAGGGCGATAGCCGAGTTAAGAAACGATGCTAATGAATATGATGATTTATATGAGGGATGGGCTCAGACTATCAAGGAGACCATAAAGGATGAGGATAGCTTAGAAGATGAAGATGTTGAGAAGTTTTCAGAACTTCAACATGAAACCAGGTATGCCGAAATAGAGGTGGAAATTTTCGATGAGGCATCCAAGATCAACATCAATACTGCGGGAAGTTTCTTTGGCCAGGGATGGATTCCTTACGAGATAAATCTATGCGCACTGGAGGGTCTTAGCAAAAATCAAGCAGAAGCCATTTTAAGATACCGCTATGGCAAGGACGGTGCTCCGGGAAAGAGGGGAGTGGACGATGATGGCGACAATGTCATTCTTCAGTGCGATGGAATCGACAACGACGCAGATGGAGAAATAGATGAGGAAAATGAGGGAGTTGATGAGCCAGATGAGTTTTGCCCGGACCATCCTTACGGAGATGATCATCCCTTTGATACTGTCGAGGAAATAAGGCTTGTGCCGGGTATAGGTGAGGAGACCTTCAACGAGATAAAGGACTTTATCACCATCTACTCCTATGATAAGGAATTGGACAAAGAGAGAAAGCCGAGGATAAACATCAATAAGGCATCCCCCTCCGCCATCAGTTTGGCTCTTCAGAGGATAGGCTATCCCGAAGATGTAGCCAACCAGATCGCCGTAAACATAGTCGATTTCAGGGATGAAGATAGATGTCCCACCGAATATCAGGGTAGCTACGGTATAGAGAAAACACCTTACATCAATGAGGTAATGCCTCATTTTACCTGTTCTGTAGAGACGGCACTGGAGGATGCAATCGAAGTAGGGACAAAATTTTTGCTGGATAAGGCAGAAAAAGCCCTCACTGATAGGTTAAACGAAAAGATAAAGAAAGACGCCTCCTTTGCCATAGACAAGGCAAAGGAGGAAGTTTTAAAGAAAGAGCGCAGTTTAGTTAAGAAAATAGAAAAAATAATAAAGAACTACAAAATAGAAAACCTGAAAAGAAAAAGTTTTCTTGACATCTTTAGGGGAAAGAGGGCCTGGGCACAAGAAAAAGAAAAATTAGAGATAGATGTGGAGATGGAATGGATAGAGCTTTTCAATCCCTATGAGACTTCCTGCTCCATCTCTGGCTGGCAAATAGAGAGCTCCTGCGGCAAAAGAAAGCTTTGGGGGAAGATAGCCGCTCGTAGCTACAAACTTTTATTCAATGTAGTCATAAAGATAGGAGAGGACGTTACAGGAAAGGAGCTTCTCGGCAACTACACGGATACGGTAATTTTAAGGGACGATCAAGGAAATGTCGTGGACAAGGTAACCTACAGCAACCATAACCTTCCCTGGAATGCTTTTGAGAAAAATGATCCCAGAGCGAGGGAGTTCGTCTCCTCCCTTCCCGGGGGAAGTCCTGGGTTTCGCAACTGGTCCTGGCTTCCTACCGTGGGAGAGGGAAAAGATGAGGACGACTACAGCAGCTTTTACGTGAAGGATAAACCCTTTGTTAATATCGGTGAGATCGGCTACATACATACAGGAAAACAGTGGAGGACGATAAGGCTTCAGGCAGGGGGAGACTGGAAAATTTGCGACAAAATCACTGTATTTGACGACAGAATAACCAGAGGAAAGATCAACATCAACACCGCCAGCGAACAGGTCTTAGAATCCCTTCCCTATATCGATTCCTCCTTAGCCAGAGCCATAATCATGTATAATGAAAAGAAGGGACCTTTCAAGGAGATAGGAGAGATAGCCGAGCTTTTCCTTTTAGAAAAGCTCGGCTACAATGGAATAGATGATGACGAGGATGGATACATCGACGAGGAGGACGAAAAGGAGATTATCTTCCGCTTTCTTTCCAACTTGATCACCGTCCGCTCCAATTGTTTTCTCATCGTCTCTGAAGGCAGGCTTATAAGGGAGGGACAGGTGGTAGCGGAAAGAAAGATAAAAGCGGTATTGGACAGGGGAGCTTTCCCCTTAAAGATAAGGTATTACCGGCAGATCTATTAACTTTGAAGAGTTTTATTTTCCGTAACGCAAACAGAACCACCTCATAAGGATGAAGGATGTAAGCTTCATCAAAAAGGAGATGAGAAGCGCCTCCCTTATCCCAAGGATGCTCATCAGACCCACCCCGATGAAGGGAGCCGTAATTCCCCTTATGCCCATCAAGGTATAGTCAACACCCCAGTAAGTCTGAACATTTTCGCTCTTGCTGATCCTCGTGATGTAATCGATGCGTGCCAGCTCCACACTTCCCACGTTAAACCCGGTAATTATGCTGGCCAGGACAATGAACCATAAGTTGGAAGCTACAGCATAAAGGAGGGGGACAAAACTCGTCAGTAAAAAGGAGACGCTGAGTGCCTGTATAGGTCCTTTTTTGTCTACATATCTTCCCCAGAAAAGGTAAGAGATTATCCAGAAGAAAGAGGATATGCTGCTCAGCTTTCCTACAAGCGTATTTGAGGCGTGTAAGATGTCTACGAGAAAGATAGGATAAAGAGGCATAGCGAGAAGATTACTGAATCCACTGGTGAAAAAGATAAGAGAATAGTAAAAGAAGCGCCTATCACTTCGAAATATCTCTGCCATCTCGTAGGGAACGATAACCCTTTTTCTTTCAGCCCTTTTTACCTTGTTGACCTCGGTTTTTACCTTGATCTTTGCAAAATAAGAAAGGGAGAGAAGCCCAATTATTGCCGCCAGGGGGAAGATGTAGCGGTAGCTTACCCTATCAAGCAGGACTCCCCCTATGTAACAGGCTAAAATGGCGGAGATAGCCTGCTCTCCTCGCACATAGCCCATTGCCCTACCTCTGAGGCTGTCAGGATAGATCTCCTTCATTATCCCCGTGTAGGCAGGACTTCCCGCCTGCTCGAAGAATGCGTTGAGAAAGACCACCACTATAAAGACCCAGGGGTTGATAGCGAAGAACATCAAAAAGAGAACCGCTCTCGCCAGGATCTTGATCAGGATGAAAAATCGCATCTTGTTCATCCTGTTGGACAGGCGAGACCAGTAAAGGGTGAACAGAGCTCCTAAAAAAGGGGCGGCGCTTAAAAACGCCATCTGAGATGAAGTGGCACCTATCTTCCTGGCTGTGACGGGGAAAAAGGCTAAGGAAAGGCCCCAAAATATACCCCATAGAACAGCCGTGTTTGAATCATAACAGTAGGATTCCCGAATGAAAAGAGGAATTCTTCTGTTAAAAAACATCACCCCACCTTTGCCAGTTCTAACCGGGTATCAAATCTCCTTTTTATGTTCTCCCTTAGCTCAGGATGACTTCTCAAGGAGGGATCATCCTTTACCAGTTGGAAAGCTTCTTTTCGAGCTAAAAACAGCATCTTGCTATCTCTTACCAGGTCAGCTATCCTTAAATTTAACATTCCCCATTGTCTCGTTCCAAAAAATTCTCCAGGACCGCGCAGCCTCAAATCTTCCTCAGCTATCCTGAACCCATCGTTGGTCTTGCACATCACCTTCATCCTCTGAACTGCCTCCTGAGAGATCTTCTCTCCTGTAAGAAGAAAGCAGTAGGCCTGCTCTTTTCCTCTGCCCACCCTTCCTCTGAGCTGATGGAGTTGAGCCAGGCCAAAGCGCTCAGCGTTTTCTATTACCATCACATTGGCATTAGGAACATCAACTCCCACCTCTATTACCGTAGTCGAGGCCAGGATATTTATTTTGCCGGCTCGAAAGCGTTGCATTATCTCTTCCTTTTCTTCTCTTCTCATCCTTCCGTGAAGAAGCTGTACCCTATATTCAGGGAAAGACTCACTCTGTAGCTTTCGAGCCATATCCATGGCGGGTTTTAAATCCATCGACTCTGACTCCTCTATCAGAGGATAAACGAAGTAGGCCTGCCTTCCCTCCTTTAACCTTTCCCTGACAAACTGATATACTAAATTTCTCCTTTTTTCATTCATCCAACGAGTGATGACGGGCTTGCGTCCTGGGGGCATCTCGTCGATCACCGAAAGGTCCAGATCACCATATGAGGTCAGTGCTAAGGTCCTGGGAATAGGGGTTGCCGTCATTACCAGCACATCAGGAGATCTTCCCTTATTACGCAAGCTCAGTCGTTGCATCACTCCAAATCTATGCTGTTCATCAATCACCGCCATCCCCAAATTACGGAATTCCACCTCTTCTTGAATTAAGGCATGCGTTCCTATAACCAGGGATATTTTTCCTTCCCTTATGCCTTCTACGATGGTTCGTTTTTCCCTTTGAGGAAGATCGCTTACCAACAGGGTTGGCTGAATGTTTAGAGGCTTCAGAAGATATTTTAAGTTTAGCCAATGCTGTTGAGCAAGAATCTCAGTGGGAGCCATCAACGCTGCCTGGTATCCATTGACGACAGCTGTAAGAAGGCCAATTGTCGCTATTATCGTCTTTCCTGAGCCCACATCTCCCTGCAGTAGGCGATTCATGGGACGAGGAAGACTCATGTCCTCTAAAATTTCCTTTATTACCCTCCTCTGAGATGAGGTGAGGGAAAAGGGAAGAGAACTGATAAACTTCTTTATCAGTCCATCGCCCACCTTAAAGGAGATCCCCTCCTCCTCTTTATACCTTCTCCTTCTCAAGGCCAATGCACATTGGAGAAGAAAGAGCTCCTCAAATACGAGCCTTTTGCGAGCCTTTCTCTGTTTGTCAAAGTTTTCTGGAAAATGAATGTTGTTCAGGGCTTCTTTAAAGGAGATAAGACAATAACGCCTTTTCAGCTTTTCTGGAAGGACGTCCACCAGATAGGAGGATTTGTCTTCCAGGTTATTTTTGATAATTCTACGCAAGTTTCTCTGGGAAAGTCCTTCTGTTAAAGGATAAAAGGGAACAATTCGTTTCAGATGTAAACTGTCCTCCTCTTTCCCGCTCAGCAGCTCAAAGTCATCCACCTTAATCTGTCGCTCTCCAAAACTCCAATCTATCTTACCGCTCAATACAATTCTTTCTCCTCTTTTGAGAATCTTGGTGAGGTAATCCTGGTTATACCAGATAGCATAGATAACTCCTGTGTCGTCCTTTACAGCCGCCTTGATTATGGATAGATTCCGCTGAGTCTTAAGCTGGGTGATAAGATGAATCTTCCCCTGAATGACCTGCCTTTTACCTGGTGAAGTTCTGGAAATGGGAACGATATGAGAGCGATCCTCATAATAGGTGGGAAGATACCACAGAAGGTCATAAATTGTTCTGATGCCCAGCCTATTTAAAAGAACCGCTTTTCTCTCCCCTACCCCCTTGGCGTATCGAACGGGAGAGAAAAGATCGGGCATTTTATTCAAGAAAGGCATATCACTCTCCCTTGCCATTTTTGAAAAATATGCTAACCTTTAGTTTAACGACGCCTCGCTGCTTTCCCTAAGTCGCTAAGGGGAAAGTAGCTCCATCTATAGACATCAAGAAAGATGCTTAAGGGGAAGAAGCATCCCCCCTCAACGTATAAACTACTACATTTCAAAGAAAACAAGGAGTTTAAGCCATGAGCAGAAGATGCGAGATATGCGGTAAAGGCCCAAGTTCAGGGCATAACGTAAGCAAGTCCGGACGAAGAACTAAGAGGAGATGGCTTCCCAATCTTCAACGTATCAGAATAAGGATTAATGGCCAAATTAGAAGAGCTTATGTCTGCACTCAATGCATTCAGGCAGGAAAAGTAGAAAAGGCGGCTTAACTATGAACTAAGGCTCTCCGTGATTATGCGTTGTGCTCTTTGAAAGAACTTACCCTCACTTTTGATGGCCGGAGCAATCACCATCTCTACTTCGTGCATTTCTTTTATGTTCGTCACTCCACAATATCCCATGCAGGTTCTTATTGCCCAGATCAGGTTTTGGGAACCATCATCTAAGCGAGCTGGACCATAAAGAATTTCCTTTAGTGTTCCCGTCGTGCCCACCTTAATCCTTGCTCCTCGTGGTAGATTCTCGTCCGAGGTAGCCATTCCCCAATGATAACCTTTGCCCGGAGCCTCCTTGGCTCGAGCGAAAGCAGAGCCAATCATCACCGCATCTGCTCCCGCAGCTAAGGCTTTGCAGATATCTCCTCCTGTCCTCATTCCTCCATCGGTGATGACGGAAACGTACCGTCCGCTTCTCCTAAAATAGTCATCTCGAGCAGCAGCTACATCTATGGTAGCGGTTACCTGGGGAACACCCACTCCAAGAACTTCACGGGTCGTACAGGCTGCTCCCGGCCCCACTCCTACCAGAATGGCATCTATTCCTGTTTGCATAAGTTCGTAAGCAGCTCTATAGGAAACGCAGTTGCCCGCTATTACCGGAATGGACAGCTCCTTACAAAACTTGGTAAAATCTAATCTTTCCTGTTTGGAGGATTTGTATTTTGCCGTTACTACCGTAGCCTGAACGACGAAGACATCTGCTCCGGCTTCCTGGGCGATAGGACCGAAACGGGCTGCCTGCTGGGGAATACAGGAGACAGCAATGGGAACGCCGGCTTTTTTGACTTCCTTTATCCTTTCTTCGATCAGTTCCTCTTTTATCGGCTCTTTATAAATCCTCTGGATTATTCTCACTGCCTCCTTAGGAGAGGAATTGACTATTTCCTCGATTACCTCAGCTGGATTCTCGTAACGAGTTTGGATGCCTGTGAGGTTGAGGACAGCCAGTCCCCCTAATTTGCCGAGCTGAATGGCAAAATTTGTATCCACCACTCCATCCATCGCTGAGGCTAAGATGGGAACCTCAAGGGTTAAATTCCCTATCTTCCAGCTAATATCTACATCATCTGGATCAAGGGTCACATCTCCCGGAACTAACGCTACCTCATCAAATCCGTAGGCTTTTCTTGCCTTTCTTTCCCTTCCTATGTAAAATCCTCCCATTCTTTTCTCCTTTTTTAATTAAAATTTTAGTTTTTTCTGTGAGCTTCTTTGAAATCTAACGGAAGCTGGTTAATAAAGTTATCAAGGACAAGTAGCCAGTTTCACTCAAGTGCTGTTTTCTTGAGCGAGGCAATTATGAACTCGTCAATTTCTCCCTTAAGCACTCTTTCGACATCTCTTTTTTCTATACCTGTGCGATGATCCTTAACCAGAGTATAGGGATGCAGGACATACGAGCGCACCTGACTTCCCCACTCTATGCGTGCTTTTTCCTTATGCCTTTTTTTTAACTTCCTTTCCCTTTCCAGCTCATAAAAATTATGTAGCCGCGCCTCCAGAATTCTCATCGCCATAACTCTATTTTTATGTTGAGAACGCTCATCCTGGCACTGCACGGTGATCCCGGTGGGAAGATGGGTAATGCGAACAGCTGAATCGGTGACGTTTACGTGTTGTCCACCTGGTCCACTGGCTCGAAAAGTCTCGATCTTCAGATCTTCTTCCCTAATTTCTATTTCGGTCTCTTCTACCTCAGGAATCACATCCACCGCAGCAAAGGAGGTATGCCGACGATTAGAGGAGTCAAAGGGAGATATTCGAATAAGTCTATGGATTCCTATCTCCTCCTTAAGATACCCATAAGCAAATCTTCCCTCCACTATTATCGTGGCCGTCTTTATGCCTGCCTCCTCATTATGTACCCATTCCACTACTCTCGTCCTGTATCCCTTCCTGTTGGCCCAGTATAGATACATTCGGGCCAGATTCTCTGCCCAATCACAGGAATCAGTTCCCCCAGCTCCTGAGTGCACGGAAAGAATAGCATTAGCCTGATCATACTCACCCTTCAACAAAAGCTCTATCTCAAACTTTTCTGCTTCCTTCTCCAAAGCTTCTATTCTTTCCCTCAGCTCTTTTTCCAGTTCTCTGTCCTCTTCCTCTTCTAAAAGCTCAACTAAGGTAAGAGTTTCCTGATATTGATTAAAAAACTCCTTCCATCTTCCTTGTCTTTCCTTAAGATAGCTTAACTCCTGCAGTATCTTCGGCTGGCTTTCCTTGTTCCACTCAGAGGTTTGTGCTAACTTTTTCTCCAGCTGCTTAATTCTTTCCTCCTCTGATCTTAAATCAAAGATACCCCCTTATCTCATCTACTTTCTTTTGTAATTCCCTTATACGAGAAATATATTCCTCTAACATACTCCTCTCCTTCAGAACATTAAAAAGTAAGCTAAGGGGAACAATGTATTCCCCTTAGCTTTTGGCCTGAACAAATTTCCTACACCTTAGCCCACTGCTTCCCTTAAGGCCTTCCCTGGCTTGAATTTAGGCACGTCTTTTGCCGGAATAGTTATCTTGGCCCTCGTCTGAGGATTCACGCCCTGCCGAGTTTTCCTCCTTTGCACCTGGAAGGTACCGAATCCGACCAGCGTAACCTTCTCCTTTCTGGCTAAAGAGTCGGTAATCGCTGAAATTAGAGCATCGATGACGTTGTTGACATCTTTCTTGGACAGACCCACTTCAGCGGCTACCGCATCGACCAATTCGGCCTTGTTCATACTATTTCACCTCCCTTATAGTTTTTTTAAACTTGTGTCTTCAGAGTAAAAAGATGTGCTGAATGACAGAGAAGGCCAATCCCATTTTGTAGTTTATTGAGATCTCTCAAAACCTCATTATTAAAGAATTAGAGAGGACGCCTTTCGATTATTGAATATAACACAATTTAACAAATTAGTCAAGAGGAGACGGTATCTTAGAAGGTGTTCACTTTTCCTATTTGACAAAATCCGCAGGATGGGTATAATTACCGCCAAAACATCTATGAAAAGTCAATTCTGTAAGAGGACTCGGGATGAGAGACCGGCGTAAGGCCAGAGAGCTTGCCTTACAAGTTCTTTATCAAATGGATGTCCGGGAAATTCCGGCAGAGAAAGCTTTAGGGATAATCCTCTCTCGGTATCGCTTCAGACCAGGGGTAAGAAAGTTCAGCGAGATAC
The DNA here is from genome assembly GCA_003648815.1 of Candidatus Aerophobota bacterium. GTDB lineage: Bacteria > Aerophobota > Aerophobia > Aerophobales > B47-G16 > B47-G16. The sequence continues at coordinate 10,319 of QMPZ01000031.1, forward strand.
TGGTGCGAGGAGTGTCCCGATATTTCTTTCCCATTAACAGCTTGATAGAAGATTATGCCAGGAACTGGACTCTGGAGCGTATGGCCGTAGTCGACAGAAATATCCTCCGATTGGCTATTTACGAACTTCTTTTTCTGGAAGAGATTCCTCCGGCAGTGAGCATAAACGAGGCCGTAGAGATAGCCAAACGATATGGAACGCAGGATTCAGGAAAGTTCGTCAATGGCATCCTCGACAAAATTCACCGGCAAAGAGGGCAGGATAGTTGTTTAAAATGGACTCACCTGAAGAACGTCCTTTGCAGAAATCCTTATCTGAAGAAATTAGCCCAGATCAAGGGAAAGGAGAAACTCTGGCTGGTAGGTGGATATCTTCGCGACCATCTTCTTGGCAAGGAAAATAAGGATTTGGATTTAATAGTGGAGGACCCTGAGTTTAAGGTTGCTCAAAGATTCGCCCAAGAAATGAGAGCAGCTCTATTCGCCCTAAATCCCACTGCGAGAAGGTCCGTTCTTCCAGATGGAGTCATCATCGATTTTAACCTCAAAAGAGCTCCTTCCCTTAAGGAGGACTTACTTCAGCGTGATTTCACCATTGATGCCCTGGCATTAGATTTAGATTATCTCGAGATACCTTCTTTAACCCTCATAGATCCTTCCACTGGCCTGGAGGACTTGATAAGCAGAAAAATTAAGTTAATAGGCAAAAGATCTTTGGAGGACGATCCCCTCCGTATGCTGCGAGCCTTCCGCTTAGCTTCCCAGCTTCACTTCACCATAGAAGATGAGATTACCTCTTTTATCAAGCAAAAATCCTTTCTCATTAAAAAAATCTCCAAAGAAAGAGTAAGAGATGAAATATTTCTTCTGCTTAAAGATCTTTTCTCTTATGAATATCTCAAAGATTCTTCGGCAACTGCCATATTAAAGGAGGTGCTTAGCCAGACTCCTAACGTGGAGAACCTGCGGAAAATAGAGATGATCTTGAATAGCTCTGATGAGAAAATAATCTCAGACGAACTCAGGAAAAAGATAATCTCTCACTTAGAGGAAAGAAAAGTAAGTACAAGAAAAAGAAAAGAGCTTTTAAAATTCATCGCTTTAATTTTTCCTTCCCCTGAAAAGCGTAGCTTATCCCTCACCGCAAGAGAACTGAAATTAGGGCAGAAGGAAGTAAGGATAATAAAGAAAATAGAGAAGCTCTATCCCTCATTAAAAGAACTCAAGAAAAAACAAGGAGATCCCAAACTTGTAGCTCAATTCTTCCTTGAAGCTAAGGAGGAGACGATAGAAGTTTTACTACTTTTCCTGGCAGAAAACCTCGAAAAGGAAAAATCCTTAAAGCTGGCCACCTCCCTGTTGGAGGAATACTTCCAGAAATCCTCCCTTATCCTGCAACCTCCAAAACTGATAGACGGAAATGACCTGACGAAATCTTTGGGCATTGCTCCTGGTCCTAAGGTTTCTCATCTTCTGAGTGAAATACATCGGGCCCAGCTTATGGGAAAGGTTAAGACGCGGGAAGAAGCATTAAGGCATGCCCGACAGATTCTCTCCCAAACTTCCTGAAAGATTTATCCAAAGCTAATTGTTAATTTTTATCTTTCGAGCTATGGTGCGCCTGGCAGGACTCGAACCTGCGACACGCGGTTTAGGAAACCGCTGCTCTGTCCTACTGAGCTACAGGCGCAAGAAAGTTAAATCCAATTTTCTCCTATGAAGTTCAGTCCCTGTAGGGTGAGGATAGGGTTCACCTCATCTATCTCATCGCACTCATCTTTTATCAAATCTACCAAACCTCCCGTAGCAATGACCCTGACTTCCTTTCCCAGTTCCCCTTTTATTCCCCTTATTATCTCCTTGACCGCTCCCAGGCAGCTGTAAAAAATTCCCGAAATCAGGTTATCTGTGGTGTTTGTTCCTATCACTCGATTAGGTTTTTTGAACTCCACCGAGAACAATCTTTCCGTTCTCCTGGGCAAACTCTCCAAAAAGGTCATCACCCCGGGAGCGATGACTCCTCCCAGATATTCTCCCTTCTGGGAGACCACATCAAAGGTAGTAGCTGTTCCAAAGTCCACCGCTATGGCTGGCAGTTTGTATAACTTGATGAGTGCAATCGCATTAGCTATACGATCCGCCCCTAACTGCTTAGGGTCGTCGTAAAGAAGGGGAATCTCCACCTTCTCCGGTATCACCTCAATAGGGGATAACCTGAGATATTTCTCTATCCCCACCTTTAAAGAGTTAGATACAGAAGGAACTACAGAGGCCAAGACCACCTTTTTTATCCTGCCCCTGATGAACTTTCCCACCCAACTGCAGATTAGAATTCCCCATTCATCGACTTCCTTTCTGGATTGAGTGGCAAATTCGCCCTTGAGGACTAAGTTTTCACCTTCGAATATTCCTGCTTTAACCGTTGTGTTTCCTACATCTATAACTAAGTTCATCTTTTCTTCACTTCAGGATATAACCTTCTTCTGGGGATATTCTCCTTACAACCCCACTTTCTAACCTAAGCAGTAAGTTTCCCTCGTCGTCCAAATCCTGTGCCCAGCCAGCAAGTTTTTCTTTCTTGATTTGAATTCTAACCTGCTTTCCCAATAAGGAAGAGAAAGAACGGGCTTTCTCCAACACCTGAGAAAAATCTTCTTGAGAGGAAAAATATAACTCCTCGAGTTTCTGTAATAAGCTTGCCAGAAATGGTCCCTCTGCAACGAGATTGCCTGTCTCTTTTTGCAGCGAGGTAGCCTTAAAACAAAGAGAAGGAGGAAAATACTCTATATTCAAATTAACTCCTATTCCCATAATGACGAAATCTCCCTTGCCCTGCTCAAGTCTTGCCTTACATAGTACTCCACCCACCTTCTTCCCATTTACCAGAGCGTCGTTAGGCCATCGAATTTGAGGAAAGAGCCAGGGAAATGCCTCCTCCACCGTCTCAACTATCCCCACCGCCCCTAAGATGCTCAATCGGGAAATCTTAGAGGAGGCAATACGGGGACGGAGAATAAGGGAAAACCATAACCCTCCTGATGGAGAGAACCATTGATGCCCCTCTCTTCCCTCTCCCCGAGCTTGCTCCTGTGCTATCACCACCGTTCCCTCCTCAGCTCCCTTCCTGGCAAGTAAATAAGCGGTCTTCATGGTGGAATCTATTTGAGAATACCAGTAAAGTTTCCTGCCAAACTTGTTCCTCGTCGAAACAGCTTTCATCCTGTTTTCCTCTTTTTACAATATATAATATATCTTATCACCAAGCACCGCCAAGGACGCCTGCAAGAAGGAATTTATCTCAAGCATCGTTTTTCCGTCCACTCAAGATCTTCTCCGCTATTTGTTTATCCTTCTCCAGCCTCTTTGTCAAAA
>QMPZ01000032.1 GCA_003648815.1 Candidatus Aerophobota bacterium
AATTATATTATATTTCGGTTACTTTTTAAATGATTCAACCAATGCCTCTTCGGTTACATTATAGATGATTTGATGCGACATCTTGACGAGACCGGCGAATTATGAGATAATTTTCTTAAAATCTTTCCGGCTTTATCTATGAAGGAGGGCGAGATGGAAAAAATTCACCTGGGCATTATCGGATGTGGAGGCATGGGGTTTCATCATGCCAGAAGCTTGAGCAAGATGAAAAATGTGGAAATCACAGGTGCCTCGGACGTGGATCCGGAAAAACTTAAGCGGTTTACTCAGCACTACAGCGTAAAGTATTCCTTTGTGGATTATGCTCAGCTTTTGGATATAAAAGAAATAGATGCGGTCCTCATATGTCTTCCCACGTTCTTGCATTACCCAGCTGTTATCTTAGCCGCCCGTAAGGGCAAGCACATCTTCTGCGAGAAGCCCATCGCTATGAAAATAGAGGATGCCGAGGAGATGATCAAAGTCTGCCGGGAAAATAATGTCAAGTTTATGATTGGCTTTGTGCGAAGATTTGATAATTTCTGGGGAAAGGCCAGGGAGGTGATAAGAGAAGGCACCTTGGGAAGACCCGTCGTCTGGCACGATATAAGATCTTCCACTGGTGCCTCTTCCAGCTGGTATTTTGATGAGGAAAAAGGTGGCGGTCCTTTAATCGATGGAGCAGTGCACAACTATGATTTTGGCCATTACACATTTGGCAAAGTAAAAAGGGTTTATGCAGCGACGATGACCTTCAAGAAAGGCATCTCTGCCATTGATACTGGTTCGGCAATCCTCGAGTATAGCTCCGGAGACCAGCACATCATCTCCTGGTCATGGGGTCTTCCTCAAGGAGCTTTAGGAGCGCAATTAATCGATATCATAGGCCCCAAAGGAGCTCTTATCTTTCCTGGATGTTTTGACGAAGCCAAGATTCCCCGATCAATTGATCAGACCCAATATGGCGTATTTCTTCTCAACTTGAAGGGAGAAGGAAAGGAGTGGATTAAGTGGAGGAAAAACGATATGTTTTTCGATGAACTCAAGCATTTCATCGATTGCATTGTAGATGATAAAGAGCCTTGCGTGAGCGGGGAGGATGGAAAGAGGGCATTAGAGATAGGTCTTGCTGTATTGAAATCCGGAAGAACCGGCCTCCCTATAGAGATAAACGTCTAAACTATCAGTCCAGCAAGAAGGAGAAAAAAATGAGCATCAAGGCAGGGGTGATTGGAGTAGGACTTTTAGGGGAAAGGCACTGTTATGAGCTGAAGAAAAACAAGATGGTTCAGCTAAGAGCTATAGCTGAGACCTCGAGGGAAAGACGGGAAAAGCTTGCAAAAAAGCTTAAGGTTAACTCTTATGAGAGCTATGAAGATATGCTCTCCAAAGAGGAACTTGACCTTCTCGTCGTGGCAACTCCCGACTTTTTGCACAAAGATCCTGTAATAAAGGCAGCTGAAGCTAATGTGCCCCACATTATCTGCCAGAAACCCCTATCCACCAAGCTCGATGATGCCCTCGAGATGGTAAGGACAGCTCGGGAAAAAGGCTCGGATTTATATGTCCTCTTCGAGAATAGATTCAACCCCATGGATATGACTTTAAAGCACTTTTTAAAATGCGGCCTTATCGGAAGAGTCCTGTATGGGGAGGCCCGCTTAGACGATAGCATCACCGTTCCTATGGGACTGTGGGGAAAGAGAAGCAGAGAATGGGCCTGTCATTCCTCCCCTGCCCATTTTCTTTTAAGCCACGTGGTAGATCTTCTCAATTGGTTCTTTGCTCCGGCAAAGGTGCAGGAGGTTTATGCCTTCTGTGGTAATGAAATCCTAAGCTATTCTGTGGATATATACGATGCCTTCCTTTTCTTCGATAGCGGTCTGAAGGTCAGGGTAAAATCCGAATGGGTCAAGCACATAGACGAGCTGGTGGAGTCCTATCTCTGCTTTACGGGGATGAGGGGTAATATCATCTACAACAAACGTCCCGGTTTCGGTGTCAGGGCGGGACTAAGGTTGAACGTGGACAAGGATGTAGGCCTTAAGGACCTGTTAGATGTACAGGAGGAGCTTTCTCAAAAGGGAATAAACATAAGGGTTTTCTCTCAGAAAAACGCGAGGATCCCTTTAGGCGCTGAGGTATTTTCTTTCAAAGATACCGTAGAAGAGAAGACACAGATGGACTATTTCATAGAGGCTATAGTTGAAGGGACCAAGGAGCCCTCGAGTTGGAAGGGCTTTGGCCCTCTTCCTTCGGGAGACGATGGACTGGAGGCAGTCAGGATAGTAAGCGCCATCGAAAGATCCGCCAGGGAAGGAAAGAAGGTCAGGATAGAGAGATAACCTGTTAAGAATTTGGTACTTCCAGGTTTAAATAAAAAGAGGAGAGCTATGAAAAACGTAAGAAGATATAACACCTCCTCAAGGGTGGAGGAAATAGCCTTAAAGAAATCGGGACGGAAGTTCATCTATCCTCCTCATGAGAAAATGAAATCCATTGTAGTGGACAACCTTCCCATGTTGGGAAAGCTGACCGCCCTCAGGTTCCTGGAATGGGTAAAGCTCAACCCAGGAGGAGTGATCTCCCTTCCCACGGGTAGGACCCCTGAGTATTTCATAAAATGGACGAATTATTATCTTGAAAACTGGAACAAAGAGGAGGTGCAAAAGGAGCTGGCAGAATGGGGAATTGAGCCATCTACAAGGCCGGAGATGAACTCCCTTTATTTTGTCCAGATAGACGAGTTTTACCCCATGAACCCCAGATACCAGAATAGCTTCTATTATTACATCCATCGCTTTTACATTAAGGGATTTGGTCTGGACAAAGGAAAGGCTCTTCTCATGGATACCTGGAAGCTGGGAGTTCCGAAGGGAAAGAACGCCGCAGATATCTTTCCCAATTGGAAAGTAGATCTTAGCTTGCGCATACGTCATCCCCTTTCTCACTTAGAAAAACTGCAGCAAAAGGCGATAAGGGCTGTGGATCAGTTTGCCATGGAATATGAAGAGAGGATAAGACAGTTAGGGGGAATTGGCTTTTTCTTAGGGGGAATAGGGCCCGATGGCCACATTGGATTTAACATAAGGGGCTCGGATCACAACTCCACCACCCGCCTCATCCCTATAAACTATGAGACAGCTGCAGCTGCAGCGACGGATTTAGGGGGAATGGAAATCTCCAGGGACAGGGTGGTTATCACCATCGGGCTGGGCACGATCACCTACAATCCCACCACCACTGCCATCATCATCGCCGCCGGCAACTCCAAGGCAAAGGTGGTGAGCGAGGCCATACAGAATGAACCTCATATTTTATACCCCGCTACTTCTTTAAAGAAGCTTTCGGCCGCACGATTCTTTCTCACTAAGGGAGCTGCTTCTCTACTTACCGAAAGATATTATGAGGATCTTTCCTCCTCGGAAAAGCTTGCCTTAGAGGAGGTGGAGAAAAATGTGATAAACCTGGCTATAAAATGTAAGAAGAAGCTATTGGACTTGACCGACAAGGACTTTCAAAAAGACAGGTTTGCCAGAGTAGTCTTAAAAAAATCGGGAAAATCCATAGAGGAACTTTGCCGGAAGACAGAAGATAGCATAAAGGAGAAGATAAACAGGGGAATAAGGATGATAGAGGGAAAGACGTTTCTTCACACTGCTCCCCACCCCGATGATATAATGCTGGGCTATCTTCCTTACATAATTCACCTTGTGCGCACTCCCAAAAATACGCACTACTTTGCCTATATGACCAGTGGATTCAACGCTGTGACAAACTCTTATGCCTTAGAGATGCTGGAGAAATTGGAAAAGTTCATCGACCTTTCCGACTTTCAAAATTTAGCCTCTGAGGACTATTTTGACCCTTCCAACGTGCAGGCTCGAAACAGGGATATCTATCAGTATCTGGATGGGGTTGCCTCAAACGATGAGGCCATGAAGCAGGAGGCAGAAGCTCGAAGGCTCTTGCGCAATATGGTGGAATTATACGAGGATGACAATCTGGAGAACCTAAAGTTTAGAATTTCTGAGCTTAAAAGTTATTTTAAAACCCAATATCCGGGCAAAAAGGACATCCCTATTGTGCAGAGGCTAAAGGGGATGATAAGGGAATGGGAGGTTGAGCTTCTGTGGGCTCACCTCGGGTTTAATTGCTCTAACGTCATTCATATGAGGCTCGGTTTCTACAAAGGAGATATCTTCACCGAGGAACCACAGATCAACCGAGATGTAAGACCCCTGGTGAATTTACTGAGAAAAGTTAATCCCGACATAGTAACCGTCGCCCTTGATCCTGAGGCAAGCGGCCCTGATACTCATTACAAGGTGCTTCAGGCCGTCTCCGAGGCTTTGAAGCTGTATCAGGAGGAGTCAAACAAGTCTAACATAAAGATATGGGGATACAGAAATGTATGGCATAGATTTCATCCGGCAGAGGCAAATATCTTCGTCCCCGTATCAATGAACTCCCTCTTCATACTTTCCAATGCATTTATGAGCTGCTTCGGTTCTCAAAGAAAAGCATCGTTCCCCAGCTATGAGTATGACGGCCCCTTCTCAAAGTTAGCTCAAAAGATAATGGTCAGCCAATATAGCATGATAAAGACATGCTTAGGTAGAGATTTCTTTTACTCCAATCCCATCCCCAGACTGCGAGCGACCAGAGGAATGGTCTATATAAGGGAATTTTCCCTCAGCGAATTCTACATCTGGGCAGCAGAGCTAAGAAAGCTCATCGAGGAAGCTTAAGAAAAGAAAATGGCATTCGTCCAGGCCATCCTTCCTGCCTCATCTATACACTGGACCCGAACATATTTTTCCTCGCCGCGTATCTTATACTCCGCATCCTCGATAAGCCTGCTCTTTACAGCTGAAAACCTCTCTCCTCGCCCATTGGGAGCGACGAAGGAGATGGATTTGACCGGGGAGGTAGAGACGTAAATCCTGTCACCTTCAATAGAAAGGTCCTTGATCTTCGGTCCCCAACTTGCATAAAAGAGCCCTTTGCGGATTGAGTCCATAATCTCTTCAGTGGATAAAGACTTTGCTTTGACCATAATCCAGGCCTGACAGGCATCTTTTGGCTGATGTTCCCTGTGGTGCCAGTGGGCATCATCTACGGCAAAGCCAAAGACATTCCTCCCTCGAATCAAGAGGTCGTCCCAATGGGTCATCGAGTATCCTTTATCTACCTCAAATAAACAGCCAGTGTTGAAGACCTCCACACCAATGTATCCTTCAATAGAGAGCATATCCATAGTGGACAACGCTGACCAGTAAGGATGAGCAAGAATCACCTGCCCCCCTTGAGATTTAATCCTTCTGATCAGCTCCTGGGGATCAAGCTCAGGGTCATCTTTTGTCGGATGAGGAATCTCCTCCTTTATGTCGAGAGCGATGAGGTGAAAGCTTACACCTTTTGCTGGGCAGTCCACCTCCTCTCCTCTTATCAACAATATATTGGAGGCGCCTTTCAGTTCGGTCAGCCTCCAGTGATCAGTAATGGCCAGAAAATGATATCCCTCTTTCTCGTACTCACACACCGCCTCTGAAGGCGACAAGGCACCATCCGAGTTGGTGGTATGCGTATGGAGATTCCCTTTGTACCAGTTCCCCTCCACCTTGAATGGATTGTTAAATTGGAACATTCTCACCTCTCCTTCTCGATTTTTCAAGAAAACGACACTTGAGGGGGGAATCTTTCCCCCCTCAACGCTTCGCTGCTCCCCCCTTTATTAAACAAATGTTTATACTTTCCTATGCTTCAAGAAAGTCAGTCAGCAAGCTTTCAACCTCTCAAGTGCTTTCCTCGAGTTAAGGATCTCTATTCCCTTAAATTTTTTAAGGTCCAAAAGGTGACGATCCCCTGAAACGATGAAATCTGCCTTGCCGGCAAGGGCACATTCAAGGAACTTGTCGTCTTCCGGATCATCTTTTACCACCCTTAGCTTTTCCTGTGGAAATACCCTTTTTGCTCTTTTTTCCAGAACGGACAGAAAGTCACCTACCTTGCGATTGGCCAAGCGGGCCAAGGGTCGGCGGGTAAGGATTTCCCTTAGCTCTAATAGGATGGGCCTTGTAACCAGGAGGGTAAATTTTCCTTCAAGAAAAAGCTCGATTAGGCAGTGGGAATAAGAATTTGAGTCCAACAACCCGGAGACAAATATGTTTGTATCCATCACCACCTTTTGCATTTGTTTCCTTTTATAAAATACAAAAAGGGAAATCTTTCTCAGGTAGAGTGAGATGTGATGAGGCCTTCAAATGTAAGTTTCGTAAAGCTCCCATCTTATCCTCTTTTCCCTGACCAGCTCCCTTATCCTTTTTTCCCGCTTGGACAGTTTATTTCCCCTGCTCTTCACCTCGAGGAGGACTATCTCCCGGGGATCATCCTGTGATAGCCCGGGAAAGACGATGAAGTCAATGGGACTTCCTATAAAACGCACCTCGGTTGGATCATAAGCGAAATCAGGTAGATAAGGAGCTAACTGTTCTCCGAACTTTCCTCCTAAGGTAGCTCTGCTCCTCTTGATAGCATCCAGTCTTATCTGCTTTTCTTTCTCCTGTATCCATCTGTCCAGTTTTGCCTGGTAAGTCCTTGCAGTCAGCTTCCCCCCTAAGTAGACTCCAACCGCTAAGGAGAGGAAAATGCATATCAGAAGAACTATTAAGAAGTAGTCCATTTTTGCCTCTACCTCAGTTTTCATTTAGCCACATTGATCTTTGCCCTAAAAGGTTTTCCACCTCGGAAATTAGCTCATCAGAAAAGTCCACCTTAAGCGTCTTTGACCTAATCGTCACTTTCCTTTCTTGCGGATCTGTCAGATGTAGATATACGTTGTGTTTTCCTCTGTGAGAGGAAAGGATTTCTTTGAGCTTTTCCAGAACCTCATCCTTTAATTTTTCCTTATCTATTCTTATATGCAGGTTATGAGATGTCTCTTTTAGTTTAGAAAAAGGGGTTATCTTCTCCGCGATGACCTTGGCTGGCTGGCTGGCTGTATCCAGCTTTCCCTTAACCAGCAAAACCTCATCCTTCTCTATGTAGGAGGAGCATTCCTCGTACAAGCTGGAAAAGACAATCACCTCTATTTCCGCCTCCAAGTCCTCCAAGGTAAAAAAGGCCATCCTCTTTCCGCTTCTATCCTTCTTTAAGCTAAAACTATTTACCACCCCTGCAATCCTTACCTCTTCGCTGTCCCTCATCTCCTTCAGGTCTCGAATGGAATTGGTGGTATAGTGAGAGATTGTCTTTATATATCGCTCTAAGGGATGGCCACTAACATAAATGCCCAACAGCTCCTTTTCCCAGGCCAGTTTTCTTTTCTTAGATGCCTCCTCTATCTCAGGAAATTTTTCTAAAGCTGAACCCTGTTCTTTTTTCTCCAATGTCTCCAAAAAGGAAAGCTGCCCCTTTTCTCTGTCCTTTTGAATCTGGGTGGCCTCCTCAACTGCCCTATCTATCACCGCCAGATTCTGGGAACGAGAGCCAGGCAGAGAATCAAAAGCTCCACATTTGATCAAGCTTTCCATCACCCTTTTGTTTACCGCTCTCAGATCAACCCTGCGACAAAAGTCAAAGATGGAGGTAAACCTACCTCCTTCCTCCCTCGCCTTAAGGATAGAGGAGATGGCTGACTCTCCCACGTTTTTTATAGCTCCAAGCCCGAAGCGTATCTTGCCCTCCACCACCGTAAAATGAGAGAAAGACTGGTTTATATCCGGAGGAAGAACCTCTATGCCCATCCTCCGACACTCGTTAATGTAAAGGACGAGCTTGTCCGTATTTTCTCTTTCTGAAGTAAGAAGAGCGGCCATAAATTCTAAGGGATAGTTAGCCTTAAGATAGGCTGTCTGATAACATATAAGAGCATATCCAGCCGAATGCGACTTGTTAAAGCCATATCCGGCAAAATGAGCCATCAGCTCAAAGACGCGCCTGGCCGTGGCCAGATCAACTCCTTGTCTTTTCGCTCCTTCGATGAACTTTTCCCTTTGCTCATCCATAAGTTTTGGATCTTTTTTACCCATAGCCCTTCTCAACACATCGGCCTCGCCCAGACTAAAGCCGGCCAGGACGTTGGCGATGCGCATCACCTGTTCCTGATAAAGGATGACCCCGTAGGTTTCCTTTAGAATTGGCTCAAGCTTCGGGTGCAGGTATTCAACCTTGCTCCTGCCCTGCTTTCTGTTGATGAAATCATCTACCATTCCACTTTGCAAAGGACCGGGTCTATACAAAGCTAAAAGAGCTATGATATCCTCAAACTTCTCCGGAGACAGCCTCTTGATTAAATCCTGCATTCCCTTGCTCTCCACCTGAAAGATCCCCACAGTCTCTCCTCGAGCAAGAAGTTGATAGGTCTTCTCATCGTTTAGGGGAATTTTATCTAGCTCAATCTGGATTCCTCTTCTTTCCTTGATTATCCTTAAGGTATCCTGGATCACGTTCAGTGTCTTAAGACCCAGAAAGTCCATCTTAAGAAGGCCGATGGACTCCAGAGAACGCATATCATATTGTGTGGTTATCTCGTCCTTGTTGGTTCGATAAAGAGGTGTAAAGCGGGTGAGCCTGTCGGGCGCGATGACTATCCCTGCGGCATGGGTTGAGGCATGGCGGGTTAACCCCTCAATCCTCTGAGCGATCTCAAAGAGCGTTCTCACCTTGCCATCCTTGTTTATAAGCTCTTTTAGCGAGCGGCTTTCCTGTATGGCTATCTTGAGCTTCGCATTAGGCGAGATGAGTTTGGCTATTCTGTCCACCTGACCATAAGGCATTCCCAATACCCTTCCCACATCCCGTACCACTGCTCTTGCGGCCATAGTTCCAAAGGTGATGATTTGAGCTACGTTGTCCTTTCCGTACCTTCTCTTCACATACTCGATTACCTCTGCCCTCCTGTTATCCTGAATGTCTATGTCTATATCGGGCATGGCCTTTCTTTCCGGATTTAAGAACCTCTCAAAGAGAAGACCATAGGCTAAGGGATCGATATTGGTGATTCCCAGAAGATAGGCGACGAGGCTTCCTGCTGCCGAGCCTCTACCAGGACCGATCATAATCCCCTTCTCTCTGGCATAATGGATGACATCCCAGATGATAAGAAAATATCCGGCATAGCCCATCTTGGAGATTATGCTCAACTCCTCCTCAAGCCTTTGCCTCACCTCCTCAGATTTTTCAGGGTAACGTCGGGAAAGTCCTTCCTCACAAAGTTTTCTCAAATAGCTATCTAAATCATAACCCTGGGGGGGGTTGTAGGTAGGAAGATAGACTCTGCCCAGCTCTAACTCCAAGTTGCACTTTTTGGCAATGAGCACGGTATTGGAAATCGCCTCTGGATGGTCAGAAAAAAGTCGCCTCATCTCCTCTGGAGAGCGAAAATAAAAGTTTGAGGAGGAGAACTTCAGACGATTGGAGTCCTCCAAGGTCTTTCCCGTCTGGATGCACAGGAGAGCATCGTGAGCCTTAGCATCCTCCTTGGAAAGGTAGTGAACGTCATTGGTGGCCACCAGAGGAATGGAGAGTTCTTCCGCAAGTTCTATTAAGGCCTGGTTGATCTCCTTTTGCCCTTCTATATCCTCGTCCTGTAGCTCCAGGTAAAAATCATCCCTGTACAGTTCTCGATAAAAGATAGCTGCCTTCCTCGCCTCCTCATACCTGCCCTGTTGAAGTAAAAATGGTATCTCCCCCTTCATACATCCGGAAAGGGCGATTAGTCCTTCTTTTTTCTGGGAAAGGATGTCCTTGTCCAGGCGCGGGTTGTAGTAAAATCCTTCGAGAAAACCTAAGCTTGTGAGCTCCATCAAGTTTTGATATCCCTTTTTGTTTTTGGCCAGAAGAATTAAATGATAAGAAGTCTCTTTTCCCTTAGTTTTCCCCCTTTTAAAACGGGACTTCGGGGCAACGTAAACCTCACAACCGATGATGGGTTTTATACCTCTCTTTCTGGCGGTCTGGTAGAAATCAATTGCTCCAAAGAGGTTTCCATGATCAGTCAAAGCTAAGGCAGGCATATCGAATTTATAAGCCTGATCGACCAGCTGCTGGACTGGACAGGCTCCGTCCAGGAGACTGTAGTCGCTGTGAGTATGAAGATGAACGAAATCAGCCACCTCTTCCTCCTTAAGGAAAATCTCATCATTCATCTATCTTATATTATGAGCTCTGCCTTGTCAAATTTGACAAAATGATAATTATCGATAAACTAAAATTAAATATTCCGGGAAGGTGAAAGATGAAAAGAGGACCGTTATTAGGAGCTGGATTTATCTTATTGAGCCTCCTTGCCTTTGTGGCCGAAGGGCAGGTAAGGGGAGCGCGAGAACAGTTTATCTTCGCTCAGGGACTCTTTAAGGAGGAAAAATTTGACCTGGCGGCGGAGCAATTTGCCAACTTTATCCAGTCCTTTCCTGAAGATGAAAACTGCGACAAAGCTCAATTTTTAATGGGGATGAGCTTCTGGCACGAGGGTGAATATGAAAAAGCTATCTCTTCTTTCAAGGCTCTTGTTCAAAATTATCCCACCAGCAACCTGGTCGACAACGCTCTTTACTGGACGGGAGAGTGCTACTACCAGCTGAAAGATTACAAGGAGGCTGTCTCTGCTTATCAGAGGGTGATCAGGAATTACCCCAAAAGTGAGATCCTCGACAGGTCCTATTATTCCCTTGGATATGCCCTTGTTCAGCTAAAGAAATACAAGGAGGCATTATGGAGCTTTGAACAGTTGAGGAAAAATTTCCCTCTATTTGAGGACATTGCGGGAGTCCAGTATAATATAGCCAGGATCTTTTACCTTGAGGGAAAATATGAGGAGGCGGTGGAGGAATATTCCACATTTATCTCGAGTTTCCCTGACTCCAAGTACTTATCCCAGGCTTATCTTGAACGAGGATTCTCCTACTTTCAGGAAAAGAAATTTGAGAAGGCCCAGCAAGACTTCGCCAGCGTCCATGCCTATTACTGGCAGGCAGAGGCCCTTTACAGGTTAGGCCAGTATAAGAAGGCAAGAGAGGCTTACGAGAAGGCGCTAAAAGATCCCCAGGAGAAAAGATGGGAGGAGGAGGCCCGATACGGCATTAGCTATACCTATTTTAAGGAAAAAAGATATGTGGAGGCAGCCAGCTCTTTTCGAGAGTTTATCAACTCCTATCCTAACTCTTCTCTTCTCGCCGAGGCCTGGACCCGCCTGGGGGACTGCTTTTATTTTCAAAAGGATTACCTTAAAGCAAGAGGGGCCTATCAGGTGGTAATAGACAAATTTCCTCAAAGTGAATTTTTCGATGATTCCCTTTATGGAGTTGCTTACTGCTATGTGGAAGAGAAAAAGTTTGAAGAAGCGGCGAGCTTTTATAAGAGGTTGATAGAAAACTTTCCTTCCTCAGAATATGCTCCAGATGCTACTTTCCAGTTAGGAGAGTGCTATTTTAACCTCTCCGAATATGAAAAAGCACTCAGCTTCTTCGATAAGGTTATAACTCAGTATCCTGACCATCCCTTAGCTTCCCGCTCTCAGTACGAGAAGGGATGGTGCTATATTCAGCAGGGAAAATACCAGGAGGCAATCGGGGAGTTTGAAAAAGTTCTTGAAGGATATCCCACCTCGGAATGGACGGACAATTCCCTGCTTCAAATAGGAAACTGTCTTTTCAACCAGAAGAAATTTGAGGAGGCGATCCAGACTTACTCGAAGCTCCAGAAGGAGTTTCCCTCTTCCGCCTTCGTGCCCACTTCCATCTATCAGATCGCCGCCTCTTACTTTAAACTGGCTAGATACGAGGAGGCAAGAAAGCATTATCAAAGATTCCTCGAACTTTATCCCAAAAGTCCCCTTGCGCCCAGTGCTCAATACGCCATAGGATGGACCTATTTTCACCAAGGTAGGTATGAGGAGGCGAGGAAGGCTTTTCAAAGGGTGATCAGTGATTATCCTCAAGAAAAAGAACTTAAGCCGGGTGCTTATCTTCTCGTGGGAAATTGTCTTTATAATCAAGAAAAATATGAGGAGGCCTTAGCCACCTTCAAGTCCTTATCTCAGAATTACCCCCAGAGCCGTATGGCCCCTGTTGCCTTATATAAGATGGCCGAGTGTTATCAAAAGCTGGGAAAGGATGATGAGTTCCTTTATACCCTCCGCACTGTGGTAAGGGAGTATCCCGACTTTGCTGAAGGAGATGTAGCGCAATTTAAGATCGCCAATTACTACCTGAAAAAGGGAGAATATCGTAAAGCTGTGATGGAATTCGGAAAACTGATCGACGATTTCCCAAAAAGCTCTTATCTTCCGCTGTCTTACTACTGGACAGGTTATTGTCTTTATAAGCTTGCCGACTTCTCAGAAGCCTCGTCCTTTTACTCTGAATTTGTCAGAAAATTTTCTCGACACCCCTTAAGGGGCGAGGTTTATTACCGATTAGGGGAGTGTCTTTTTGAGATGAAAAAATTCGAAGAGGCCGCCAGCTCCTACGATAAGGCCCTTAAGGAGGCGAAGGAAAAAGATATCCTGGAGCTTTCTCTTTACAGGCTCGCCCTGTGTCGGGAAAATTTAAAGGAATGGGAAAGCGCCACAGTTCTCTTCCAGAAATTCGTCAAGACGTATCCTCAAAGCGAGCTAATATGTGAGGCTTACCTGCACCTGGCCAACTCGCTCTTCAAGAGAGGAAAATTTTCCGAGGCTCGAAGATATTATACCCATGTGGTAAAGACCAGCGAGGATAACAGGCTTTCGGTGGAAGCTCAGTTTATGATAGGAGATTGTTGGTTTAACGAGAAAAATCCTAAAAATGCCCTGATCGAGTACTTAAGGGTCCCCATTCTTTACCCTCAATACAGAGACTGGGCGATTGAAGCTCGTTTTCGCGCAGGAACCTGTTACGAGGCATTGGGCAGAATAGATGAGGCAAAAAAGACTTATCAGAAGATCCTTGAAGAAAAGTCCCTTGAGGATAAGTGGAAAAATGAGGCAAGCAGGAGGCTGAAGAGGCTGGAGGGTGAATGAAGAGAAAACGATGAAGATGGTATTTTTGCTCGTATTTTTGACCTTCCTGGTCAGTTCCGTATGGGCGGAGGAAAAAAAGCTTCCCACCAAGCTTCCCACTATAGTGGTCAGAGGAGAGGACAGGTCGTATCTGGAGATAATAAGGACGAAAAGGCCTGCCCACATGACCTTGAAGGGGGAAAAGAAAGCCTTTCTGCCCTATCTTAAATCTCGTCTGATGGAAAGGGCCCCTCTTTTTCCCTCTTATCCATTCTTAGAGGAAGGACCTTTAAGAAAATTTGC
>QMPZ01000033.1 GCA_003648815.1 Candidatus Aerophobota bacterium
AGAGTGAAGAGTGAAGGGTGAGGGGTGAAGAGTGAAGAGTGAAGGGTGAAGGGTGAAGGGTGAAGGGTGAGGGGTGAAGAGTAAAGAGTGAAGAGTGAAGAGTGAAGAGTGAAGAGTGAAGGGTGAGGGGAGATGCTTTCCCTTTACCAATGCAAAATCGGCCCTTGCTTCCTCATCTCCTTGAAGACAGCGATGGCGAGCTTCACAATTTCGGGGTCGAATTGAGTGCCTGCACCTTTTTTAAGCTCTTCAATTGTCTTCTGGAAGGAAAATGCTTTTCGATAGGGGCGGTCTGAGGTCATAGCATCGAAGGCGTCGGCGACGGCGATAATCCTCGCCAAAAGAGGAATATCCTTTCCCTTCAGTCCATTGGGATAACCTTTGCCATCATACCTTTCATGATGATGGCGGATGATTTGCAATCCTTCTTCCAAGAACTTAATGTGTCTTATTACATCCTCACCCATTTCGGGATGACGTTTTATGGCCTTATACTCCTCATCGGTGAGCTTTGACGGCTTATGGAGGATGGACTCATCAACTCCAACCTTTCCGATGTCATGAAGCAATGCACCAAACTTGAGTATCTCAATCTCTCTTCTTGAGAGGTTGAGCTTTCTGGCAATTTGCAGGCAATATCTGGTTACCCTCACGGAGTGTCCGCGGGTATATCTATCCTTCATATCGATGAGCGTGGTCAGGGCTATAACTGTATCCAGGAAGGATTGTCGAAGATCCTCGTAAAGGTAACTCTTCTCAATGGCCACGACGGCAGAGTTTGCCAAGGTAAGGGCAGTTCTCAAATTATCGTTTGTATAAAAGGGCTTGTCTCTGGCATTGCAGAGAACCAGAACCCCGCTTACCCCTTTCTTCGTCTTTAAGGGGACGAGCAAAAGCGTTCTCGGAGCTAAACCCACGAACTCCCCCGAGGCGCAAAAGCGAGGGTCCTTCTCGTAATCATCTATGATGAGGGGTTTTCCGCTTTTCGCTACCAAACCAATTGCTCCCTTGCTTAGCGATTTGGGGTCGTTGCTAATTTTCGAAAGAGAAGCTCCAAGGCTTGCCTTAGGCAACAGTTGTTCGTTTTCCCTGTCCATGAGGAGCAAGAAACCGTATTCGCTTGTGACCTCTTTCAAGGTCAACTTGAGCAAAGAGCTTAACACATCATCCAGTATCAAGGAGGAACTGATGATCGTGCTCGCCTTAATTAATGTCGATAGCTTCTCAATTTTTCGTTGAACATTTGAACGAAGTTTAAAGTTCTCTATGGCTGTTGCCAGTATATGGGAAAGTATTGATAGCGATTTGAGCACCTGATTATTCATTAAATTATCGCTTAAAGGACATAATACCACTATGGCGCCGACTCTTTCTCCACCAGCGATGAGGGGGATGATGAGGAAGTTGTCCTCTGTCAAATGACCTAACTGTTCAATTCTCTGTGGATGGGGAATGATGGTAGGTTCTCCCCTTTCAAGGCTCCAGTCGATGATTCCCTCATCAATTAAGTTGAAAACGGTCTTCTGGGAAGATCTGGAAAGGTTGCGAACATATCTGAGGCTAAACTGGTCTTCCTCCTCATCCAGGACCAGCACAAGATAGCCCCGGTAGTTGAGGGAACTTTTGAATGGTTTTAGAGCTTGTTCGACGAGATTTCCTATCCCCTCAGCATGGGTAAGGGATTCGAGAAATGTTTGTAAATCCTTAAGTTTGTCTGGCGGCATTTATCCTCTCTTATTGAAGATATCGAACAAAGCTTTGCTCTTTTTCATTTCCTCTTTGAACAAGGATAGGAAGTACTCAAGGTAAGTTTCGTCGAGATCCGGCCTTAATGATTTGAGGTTCTTCCAGGCCGCAGGGTCGACGAAGGGAATCTTTTCGTCTCCTCCGGAGCCTATTGAACTCATCCTTGTGAGAATATCGGACAGGTGCACAGTGGCGGTAAGTTGTGGATTTATTGTAGCTTTTTCGGGACGGTGATGGAACTTGATGGCTTCCTCAATTTCTACAGGCAGGTTCCACCTTTTAACCAGCCAGCCACCAATTTCGGCATGGCTTATCTTCAAGACTTTCTGCTCCGCCTCGTAAATTGATATATCCTCTAATTGAACCCTTTTTATAACTTCGACGAAGAGGCTATGCGCATATTGATCCAGGACGATTTTTCCAATGTCGTGAATTAGTCCAGCGATGAATGCCTTTCCAGAGACGCGATATCTTAAAGCTCTTGCCAGCATTCTCGCCGCTATGCTCGAGCCTATGGAGTGTTGCCAGAACTTTTCTCGATCAAAATACCGGGACGTGCTGGATTCCGGAAAGACCTTCAAGATTGAGATAGCGAAGGCTATGTTTCTTATCTCGTTAAAGCCAAGGATTACCAGAGCATGCTCAATTGTGCTTATTTGGCGAGGAAATCCATAATAAGCGGAATTTACAATCTTAAGAATTTGAGTGGCGAGGGATTGGTCTTTTGAAATTACCTCGCTTAGCTGACGCACTGAGGTTCTGGGGTTGGATGTGAGCTCCATGACCTGTGAGGCTATAATGGGAAGCGTGGGCAGGGTGGAGATGTTTCCGATAATTTGCCTTATCTTATCCGAACGAGAAATGTTTTTCATATTTTCCTCCGCTTTAAGTATCGGCATTTTTCCTTGCAGCCTTGAGTTTTTTGAGGCCTCAGGGAAGAATTATAAGGGATTATATAGGAGAGCTTAAGGATGTCAAGCTGAAGTTGACTCAAACCTGTGCTCTGGTATTATAAAAAATTGAGAGCCACAGAACATCATTACAAAGGGATGGGTGAGGTTATGCTCACCTTCAAGTATCGGTTTACAAAGCGAGGTGCAATAAATCCATGTCCTTGGTGATGGGAGAGGAGGTATCAAAATCATACGGCGAGAATCTCATCATAAGGAAGGCTTCCTTTCAGATAAACCAGGGAGAAAAGATTGGATTTATCGGGGACAATGGAGCGGGCAAGAGCACTCTCTTGAAGATTATCTCCGGTGAGATCAAGCCTGACGGAGGAAAGATTGAAAGAAGCAAGGGTTTGAGAATAGGGTACCTATCTCAGGAAGTAGACCTCGACTCCAAAAAGAGTATTTATGAGGAGGCAGAGGAGGTGTTCCGTGAGCTTTTGGCCATTGAGAAGAGAATGCACCAGTTAGCCGGGATGATGGGCGAGGATAGCAAAAACCTTAAACAGATCATCGAAGAATACGGAAAGCTTGAGGAGGAGTTTGAAAGCAAAGGCGGTTATGACTACCAGGCGCGCTTGAAGATGGTCTTAAGTGGATTTGGCTTCAGAGAAGGGGACCTTGAGAGGTCGGTGGAAGGCCTCAGCGGGGGAGAAAGAGCCCGTCTTTGCTATGCCAAGCTTTTGTTAAGCGAGCCGGATCTGCTTTTGCTGGATGAGCCAACCAATCATCTGGATCTGGAGGCAATCGAGTGGTTAGAGGAATACCTTGCAAGCTATAAAGGGGCTGTGGTAGTCGTCTCCCATGACAGGTATTTTCTGGATAGGGTGGCAGAGAAGATATGGGAGCTCGAGGGAGGAATCTTAAGGTGCTATCAGGGTAACTACACTCGTTATCTGGAGCAGAAAGAGCAGCACATCTTGCAACAGGCAAAGATTTATAAGCTTCAGAGAGAAGAGATCAGGCGTCAGGAGGATTTTATCAGGAGAAACATCGCCGGACAGAACTCAAGGCAAGCTCAAAGCAGAAAAAAGATGCTGGAGAAGATGAGGAAGGTTGAAAAACCTATCAGGGGAAGGGAAATAGTGGTTGATTTCTCTTCTGAATTAAGGGGTGGCAACAAGGTGCTCGAGGTATCTAATCTTAGCAAATCGTTTCCCACAAAACCTCTTTTTAAAAACGTAAGCTTTAGTCTTCAAAGAGGAGATCGATTGGGAGTGATAGGACCTAATGGCACGGGAAAGACCACCCTTCTGAGGATAATTATGGGAAAGGAAAGAGCGGACAATGGTCGGGTAAGGATAGGAAAGGGCATAAGGTTGGGTTACTATGATCAGTACTTAGCTCAGCTTAATCCTCAAAGCACTGTCCTGGAAGAGGTTCGGTCCGCCAGTCCACAGATGAAGGATGAGGAGCTACGCACCTTTTTGGGCAAGCTCCTCTTTACTAAGGAGGAGGTTTTCAGCCCCATAGGAAACCTGAGTGGGGGTGAGCAAGCGAGGGTGCTTCTGGCAAAGCTTATGCTGAAGAAAGTGAACTTTCTCATCCTGGATGAGCCGACAAATCATTTAGATATAAAATCCAGAAAAGTTTTAGAGGAAGCTCTTCTCAGGTATGACGGCACCATTCTCCTCGTCTCTCATGACAGATACTTTCTGGACAAAGTAGTTCAGGCTATCCTTTATCTGGGTAGAGATGGCGAGGCCAAGCTATACCCGGGAAATTATTCTTATTTTCTGGAAAAGAGAAGGAAGGAGGCGGGCTCAGTAAAGAGGGAGGAAAAGAAAGATTCGGGCCAGGGAGAAAAGACTAAAAAGAAATCCGTAAAGGAGACGTCCTCCTTGAGCGCTCTTGAGGAAATCGAACTTCAAATCGAGTCCTTTGAAAGGAAAATGGAGGAGATAGTTGCAAAACTTAAGGATGATGCGACTTACCGCAATATAGATGAGGTGAACAGGCTGAGCGAGGAATATGAAGAGGTGGCCAAGAAATTAGACCTTCTTTACGAGGAATGGGAGAGGAGAGAAGATTTTAAATGAGACTTGCCTTCATTTTGACGGCAAATTCTTCTACCTCCTCAAGCAGATGTTTATTTTTTAGATTTTTCTCGATAACCTTGATGAGGGCGCTTCCCACGATTATTCCATCTACCCAAGTCCTTATTACCTTTACCTGTTCAGGAGTGGAGATTCCAAATCCAAGGCAGATCGGCTTGTTCGTATATTTTTTGATTCGCAAGATGAGCTTTCTGACGGGATAAGGGACCTTTTCCCTCGCTCCCGTGGTTCCTGTCACGGATACCACGTAGATAAAGCCTCCAGAGAGCTGACCGACCATCTTAATCCTCTCATCGACGCTTGTGGGAGCTACGAGAAGGATCAGATCAAGACCTTCCTCATCCATAAAGTTCTTCAAGCTTCCTGCCTCTTCTAAGGGAAGGTCGGGAATGATGACTCCATCCACTCCTGCTTTTTTTGCTTCCCTGACGAACTGCCTTATTCCCATTTGATATACCGGATTAAAATAGGTCAGAAGAGCAAGGGGAATTTCTGATCTTCTCCTTATTCTTCTTACCACTTGCAGTACCCTTCGTAGGTTCACCTTACTGTTTAAGGCGCGCTGGGAAGATGCTTGAATGGTGGGGCCATCGGCTATGGGATCTGAGAAGGGGACGCCCAATTCCACGATGTCAGCTCCAGCCCTTTCTAAGGTAAGGACTATTTTCTCGCTCATAGATGGGTCCGGATCACCGCAGGTGATGAAGGGAATAAACGCCTTTCCTCCTTCCTTTCTTAAGCGGGCAAATTTTTCATCTATTCTGTTCATTTTCCCCTCTTGAGAATTCCTCTATAATGTGCATGTCTTTGTCTCCTCTTCCTGAAAGGTTCAGGATGACGAGCTTATCTTGAAGCTTGGAGGATATCTTCTTAGCGTAGGCGATGGCATGAGCGGACTCTAAAGCGGGGATGATTCCCTCAGTTCGGGAGAGCAGGAAAAAGCCGGAAAGCGCCTCCTTATCCGTTACGGTGGCAAACTTTGCCCTCCCCGTTTTCTTGTAATAGGCAAGCTCTGGTCCCACTCCTGGATAATCAAGGCCAGGAGCAATAGAGTAGGTGGGCTTGATCTGTCCGTCTTTGTCTTGAAGGAGATAGCTGAGGGCGCCGTGAAGAACACCTTTTTTGCCTTTGGTGAGGCTGGCAGCGTGCCTACCTGTATTGAGTCCTGAACCACCTGCCTCAACCCCTATAAACTCAACCTTGTCCTTATAAAAAGGGTAAAAGAGCCCTATGCTATTGCTTCCGCCACCTACACAGGCGATAAGACAGTCGGGAAGCCTTTTTTCCTTTTGGAGAATCTGCTCTCTTGCCTCCTTTCCAATAACTGACTGGAAATCTCTTACCATCATGGGGTAAGGATGAGGTCCAACCACCGAGCCCAAAACATAAAAGGTCGTCCTTACGTTAGTTACCCAGTCCCTTAAGGCTTCGTTTACCGCATCTTTAAGAGTCTGCGAGCCACCCTCCACACATCTTACCTCAGCTCCCAAAGTTTCCATTCGAAGCACGTTCAATGACTGCCTTTTTATATCCTCCTTTCCCATATAGACGATGCATTCCATTCCAAGGAGGGCACAGGCGGTGGCGGTGGCCACACCATGTTGGCCTGCCCCTGTCTCAGCGATAATTCTATTTTTCCCCATTTTTTTCGCCAAAAGGACCTGCCCCAAGGTGTTGTTGAGCTTGTGGGCTCCTGTGTGAAGGAGGTCTTCCCTCTTAAGATATATCCTTGTGTTCCCCAAGGAACGGGAAAGGTTTTCAGCAAGGTAAAGGGGGGTAGGTCTTCCAGCATAGTCCTTCAGATAGCTCTTTAGCTCCTTCTGGAAGGAATCTGCTCTTGCTACACTAAGATAAGCTTCCTCCAGCTCCTTTAAGGCTGGCACCAGGACCTCGGGTACGAAGCGACCGCCAAATTCTCCAAAGTATCCTCTTTTATCAGGTAACATTTTTCCCTGCCTTTCTTATCGCCCGACAAAGGTGGCGAATTTCTTTATTTTTAGCTGAATCTTTCCCGTGCCGTCAGGCGAGCTCAGTCCGGAAGGTGAGCTTACGCATACTATGTCTCATTACCTGCTCCTCTTTTTCTAATCTAATCTGTCTTTCTTCTCCCGTAAGCTTTCAGAGAAGGTGGGACAGATATGAGCACCCTCACGGTGATCTCGTAAACTGTATAACAATTATATTAACCTTCCAGGAAACTGTCAAATCTTGGAGGGTGAAGAGTGAAGAGTGAAGGGTGAAGGGTGAAGAGTAAAGAGTGAAGAGTGGAGGGGTTACATCTTCATACCAAAGTTGACTAACTTTCGGTATTAGTGTATGAATTATATAAGCCAATTTGACCAGTTTCTCAGACAGCACTAAAAAGCTATGGAGGAGAAAAAAATGTGCAAAAGGTGGATAGAGGCTTTTTCGTTGGTGATCTTTGCGGCAGCCTGCTTTGCGGTGGTCAGTTTTGGTGAAGAGAAGGGAGAATTCGGCGTGGGTGTAATCTTAGGTGCACCTACAGGGATCAGTGCCAAGTTCTGGATAGATAAGTGTAATGCCATTGATGAAGCAATATCCTGGAAAGATAATGGCGATATTCATTTTCATCTCGACTACCTCTGGCATGATTTTGACCGATTTAAGGTAAATAAAGGTTTCCTGCCACTTTATTACGGAATAGGGACTCGCTTCAATTCCGGTAAGAAAGCTAAACTCGGATTGCGAGGAGTAATTGGAGTAGCTTATCTTTTTTCCGATATTCCTTTTGAAGCATTTTTTGAGGCCGCCCCTTTCGTTCAGTTGACTCCCGCAACCGATGCAGGATTGGATGTGGCCATCGGGATACGTTATCTCATTTATAGACAAAAGGCGGGAGAAAAGAGTGAAGGGTAAAGAGTGAAGAGATAATTTGCTTTCTTTGAGAACTAAGATATAATTTAGCGTAAAGGAGAGAGAAAATGGAACAATTGCTGAAAAAAGTCATTCTGGCGGGTATAGGAGCTTTAAGCCTTACCAAGGAGGCAGTGGAGAAACTGTTAGATGAGCTGGTAAGGAGAGGAGAGATAGCCTCTGAGGAAAAGGAGGGCCTTTTAAAGGAGCTGATTAAGGAGGGGAAAGAGCGAAAGGGGGAGATAGAAAAAATGATGGAGAGGGTCATCTCCCGGGCTGGAATAGCCACCAAGGAGGATGTTGAAAGGTTAGAAAGGAGAGTGAAGGAGTTAGAGGATAAGATAAAATAAAATGCTTTCTTGAAGTATAGGAATTTATAAATATTAGTGAGGGGAAGCAGCGAAGCGTTTCGTTTTCTTGACAAAGAGATAAGTTTATGCTACTTTCTTTCTATCCTGGAGAGGAAAAAGGCGAGGATGGAGAAGAAGACGTTTGGGGTGGGGCTTTTCGGATTGGGAACGGTAGGAGGAGGAGTAGCTGAACTGTTGCTGAACGAAAACTGGAAAAGTAAGGATTACGAGTTTGTCTTGAAAAAGGTAGCTGTGAGGCATTTGAATAAGAGAAGAAGTATCTCGCTTCCCTCTCGTCTTTTAACGACGAATCCACGGGAGGTGCTGGAGGATCCGGAAATTGACACGGTAATTGAGGTGATGGGAGGGATAAGCCCAGCTAAGGAGATAATTATAGAGGCTCTTCGCAAGGGTAAGAATGTAATAACCGCCAATAAAGCTTTGTTAGCTCGATCGGGGAGCTTGATCTTTAAGGAGGCTACGGAAAACAACTGTTACTTAGGGGTGAGAGCTTCTAATATAGCCAGTTATCGCCTTATAGAAAGCCTGGCTTATTCGCCTTCAAAGATTGAAGAGCTGATAGGAATTTTTAACGGGACGTGCAACTATATACTGACGGAGATGGAAAGACGGGGAGAAAGCTTTTCTAATGTCCTCAAAAAGGCACAGGAGATAGGTTATACGGAAAAAGATCCTTCTGATGACATAGATGGCTACGATACAGCTCATAAACTTGTTGTGCTACTTGGTTTGACCTCGGGCCATTTCTTACCCTTAGAGTCTCTTTTTGTAGAGGGAATAAGGAAAATTACCCTTCAGGATATTCTCTTCGCCAAAGAGCTGGGATACAGGATAAAGCTTGTTGCTATTGCCAGAAGGAAAGGGGAGGAGTTGGAGGCTCGAGTTCACCCGGCTCTTCTACCTATAGGTAGGGGTTTAGCCCGATTAGATGGAATAGAGAACGGAATTGAGATAAGAGATGAGACAGGGGTAGAGGTAGGATTGCAAGCACCGGGGGCGGGTAGATATCCCACGGCTACGGCCATACTGGAGGACCTTGTCTGTATGGCTGAGGGGAGAAAATTGGTTTCTCCATATCAAAGAGAACACCTCACCCTGAAGAAGATGGAGGAGGTGGAGACCAGGTATTACCTGAGATTTAATGCTCTGGATCAGGCAGGAGTGCTGGCTAAGATTTCTGGAATCTTAGGTAGTTATAACATAAGTATTAAGGCAGTACTTCAAAAAGGAGAAAGGGAGAGCGAAAGATCAGAGTTTGTACCTGTGATAATGCTTACCCATAAGGCAAGGGAAAAAGATGTTCAGAATGCTATTCGAAAGATAAATAGCCTTTCTGTTATAAAAGGGGAAACCCTGCTAATTCGAGTAGAAGAGGGAATTTTTTGATATAGATTGAGGAGGTAAAAAAGGATGCCAGTTATCACTATGAAGGAGCTGTTAGAGGCGGGAGCTCATTTTGGTCATCAAAAGAGCGCATGGAATCCAAAGATGAAACCCTATATTTATCAAGAAAGAAATCGGATGCATATCATTGACTTAAGCAAGACGGTGAAGAAGATAGAGGAGGCCTATCAATTTGTAAGGGGTTTGGCAGCGGAAGGAAAGAAAATACTATTTGTGGGAACCAAACAGCAGGCGAAGGAATGTATTGAAGAGCAGGCGAAAAGATGCGGAGCCTTTTACGTTAATACCCGATGGTTAGGGGGGTTTCTCACCAATTTCTCCACTATCAAGAAAAGCATAGAAAAGCTTCACAGTCTGGAAAGACAAAAGGAACAGGGACTATGGGAGACGCTTCCCAAGAAGGAAGAGATGACTTTGCGTAGAAAGATGGAAAAGCTTGAGCGGAATCTAAAAGGTGTTAAGGAGATAAATGAACTGCCAGGGGCCATCTTCGTGGTTGACCTGAGAGTAGAGGAGACAGCCGTCAGAGAAGCGAGGAAGTTAAACATTCCCATCGTGGCCATTGTGGATTCCAACTGTGACCCTACCTTGGTGGATTATCCCATCCCTGCCAATGACGACGCCATAAAGAGCATCAGGTTAATTACTACTAAGATCGCTGATGCTATAATAGAAGGAAAGGCGCTTTTGAAGGAAAAAGAAGCCGAGATGGAAAAGGCTAAGGAAGCTGAGGAGAAGGTAGAAGAATCTGAGGCAGAAAAAGGTGGGGAGGAAAAAGAACTCCAGATGAAAGAGGAGAAGATAGAGGAGGTCATCAGTTCCGTCGATCCAGCTGATGAGAAGAAGGAAGAACAGAGATGAGACAATAATGAAAGGGAGGATTATTTATGAGCGTTTCAATGGAGAAGATAAAAAGACTTCGGGAAGAGACCTCAGCAAAGCTCATTGATTGCAAGAAGGCCCTCGAGGAAGCGGGGGGTAATATAGATGAGGCGAGAAAGATCTTAAGAAAGAAGGGAGCGAAAATTGCTCAAAAGAAGAGCGGCGAGAAGACCGGCCAGGGCACAATCGCCTCCTATGTTCATCATAATGGAAACGTGGGGGTATTGGTGGAGGTACATTGTCAGTCAGATTTCGTAGCCAGAACCGATGAGTTTCAGACGTTTGCAAAGGATATAGCTATGCACATTGCCGCCTTTAATCCCCGGTGGATCTCTCCTGAGGAAGTTCCGTCTCCGGTAATCGAGGAGGAAAAGGACATCTTAAGAGCTCAAGCCCGGCAGGAGGGTAAGCCGGACAAGATTATAGAAAGGATTGTGGAGGGAAGGATAAAGAAGTTCTACAGTGAGAAGTGCCTGTTATCTCAGCCTTTTCTTAAAGACGAGAAGAAGACGGTAAAGGAGCATCTGGAGGAGCTGATTGCCAAAGTAGGTGAGAACGTGAGGATTCATCGCTTTACAAGGTATGAGCTAAGACAGGAATAGAGAATGGCGGGATCTCAGCTCAGGTGGAAAAGGGTTCTTCTCAAGTTAGGTGGAGAAAGTCTTAGCCAGGGAAAAGAGCATCCCCTCTCTTTTTCCCGAATTAACTTGATCGTCAGAGAAATCAAGGAAGTCAAGGATTTGGGGGTGGAGATGGGGATAATGATAGGGGGAGGCAATATCCTTCGAGGAGAGGTGGCCGGTCAGAAAGGAATGGATAGGACTACCGCTGACTACATGGGGATGCTGGCCACCGTTATCAACGCCTTAGCCCTTCAAGATGCTCTTGAGAAAATAAAGGTGCCTGCGAGGGTGCAGACAGCCATCGAGATGCAGAAGGTGGCCGAGCCTTATATTCGAAGAAGAGCCATAGATCACCTGCAGAGGGGAAGGGTAGTCATCTTTGCCGGAGGAACTGGAAATCCCTATTTTACCACTGACACAGCTGCCGCCCTTCGGGCTTTAGAGATAGGGGCGCAGGTATTCTTAAAAGCCACAAAAGTTGATGGAATTTATTCCTCGGATCCTCTCAGGGATGCAGAGGCGAAAAAATTTGACCGAATAGGCTATATGGATGTACTTAATAGGAAGCTAAAGGTTATGGACGCTGCGGCAATTTCGCTTTGTATGGATAATAACCTTCCGATCATCGTCTTCAGCATAGAGAAAAAAGGAAACATCAAAAAGATAATCTTAGGGGAAAACATTGGAACCGTGGTGAGTAACTTCGAGCTTGGGCAAGGGGGAAAAGATGAAGGTAAAACAGATTTATGAGGAAAGTAAGAAAAAGATGGAACAGGCTAAGGAGGCCTTGGTGAAAAGATATACTACAATGCGGGGGGGGAGGGCACGAGCTGATCTGGTGTCAGAGATAAAGGTTGAATGTTACGGTTCAAGGATGCCCCTTAAGCAACTGTCCAACATATCCGTGCCTGAGCCTCGCCTCATAGTCATAGAACCCTGGGATAAGTCTTTAATTAAGGACATAGAAAAAGCCATACTGAACTCTAGCTTAGGTATAAATCCCACTAACGATGGAAATGTAATTCGTCTGGTCATTCCCACCTTGACCGAGGAAAGGCGCGAGGAATTGGCGAAGGTAGTAAGGCAATGGGCAGAGGAGGCAAGGATTTCCGTCAGGAACATTCGTCGGGAGGCAAGGGAGAAAATAGAAAAGCTGGAGAAGGAGAAGGAAATTTCTGAGGATG
>QMPZ01000034.1 GCA_003648815.1 Candidatus Aerophobota bacterium
ACCCTGATAGGACCCCATCGAGATGACTTTCTTGTCCTCGTAGACGGAGTGGATTTAAGATCCTTTGGTTCTCAAGGAGAGCAAAGGATAGCTGCTTTATCTCTAAAGCTTGCCGAAATGGACCTGGTTAAGTCAAAGAGAGGGGATTATCCCATAATCCTGTTGGATGACATTACCTCCGAGCTGGACTCTCAGCGACGAAGGTTTCTTATGGGTTTAATTCAAGGAGAAAGACAGGTGTTCATCACCAGCACCCAGCCCCTGTCCGCCCTGGTCTCGCCGAAGGGTGTTTATTTTTTTGAGGTAAAGGATGGGAAGGTAAGGAGGAAAGGATGAAGCGAGACGGTTTTCCCTCCCGGGTAGGCGAGATATTGGAGAGGACCTTCGAGAAGCTCGGCATAGCCAAGAAGATGAAGGAGCAAAGGATACTGAAGCTGTGGAGGAAAGCAGTAGGGGAAAGAATTAGTCAACATACTCATCCCTTTCTCATAAGAAAGGGGGTTCTCTTCGTCAGGGTGGACAGCTCCGTCTGGTTAGCTCAACTTAACTATCTCAAGGAAGATATAATCTATAAGCTTAACAGAGAAGAGGAAGGCGTGATTAAGGACATTTACTTCCGTCTGGGAGCACGAGAAAACGATACTTGAGGGGGGAAATATAGGCTTCCGCCCATTCCTTTGGAATGACCCCCTCAACGCTCCTATGCCTCGAGAGAAGTGATCGGTGTTTGGTGATCGGGATCGAAGATAGCTTTTACCTGCCAGAGCATCCCTGACAAAATAGAGGATGAGATTCTCTTCCTACCTATTTTCTCACCTCTTGCACTTCATTGAGTTTTGAGCTATTCTTTTTGGAAGATGGCTCATTTACCAGAGGATAATTTAGGGAGGTTAAAAGTATGGATGTGGTATGCTTAGGAATTATCGTAGCCGATGTCATGGGCAAGACCGTGGAGAGGATGCCCGAGCCGGGTAAACTGGAGATCTTTGAGCAGATGGAACTTCATCCAGGAGGATGCGCGGTTAATACAGCCATCGGTTTACATAAGTTAGGGATCAAGGCACGGGTAATGGGGAAAGTAGGAAAGGATGTCTTTGCCGAGTTTATCCTCGAAAAGTTAAAGGGCTGTGGAGTGGACACTTCCGGAATAAAATATGCGGGAAAAAAGTCAACCTCTTTTACCTTCGCTGCCATCAACAAAAGAGGAGAAAGAGCGTTTTTCCATTACACGGGTGCTAACGAGGAACTCAGGTTTGAGGATGTCGACTTTGGCTTGATTGAGGGATGCAAGATATTCCATGTGGCCGGCTTTTATTTGATGCCCCAATTTGACGGTGAGCCCGTAGCCAGGGTTCTTCAAGAGGCCAAAAAATACGGGGTTACCATTACCCTTGATACCGCATGGAACTCTAAGGTTAAAAACTGGCAGGAGCTCATTGAGCCCTCTCTTCCCTATGTCGATGTCATTCTTCCTGCTATTGAGGAAGCGAGGATGTTCAGCAAAAGGGAAAAGCCAGCTGATATCGCCAGCTATCTTTTAAGCCGTGGAGTTAAAATCGTCGCCATAAAGATGGGAGGGCAGGGCTGTTACGTTAAAGATGGCGAGCAAGAGTTTTACCTTCCCGCCTATCCAATTGAGGCCGTTGACACCTCTGGAGCAGGAGATGCCTTTGTGGCAGGCTTTCTGACCGGAATGATCAAGGGGTGGTCTCTGCGGCGGACAGCAGAGTTTGCCAACGCAGTAGGAGCCCTCTGTGTTCAGGATATCGGCTGTACAGCAGGCATTAAGAGCCTGAAGGAGACGCTAAGCTTTATGAAAAAATACTCCGTTGATCCGAAGATAGAGCGCCTTTCTTGAGGCATAGGAAAGTATAAACATTTGTTTAATAAAGGGGGGAGCAGCGAAGCGTTGAGGGGGGAAGATAGGCTTTCGCCCATTCCTTCGGAATGACCCCCCTCAAGTGTCGTTTTCTTGACAAGAAAAACCAGTCATATCAACGGAGGTACCCGTTTCAATTGACAAAAGGGATTTTTACAGTAAAATATCTACTGGAGAAGGGGGTTGGATTACAGAAAAATGCGGGAGGCAATGATAAGGAAGCAGATCATCGCCAGGGGAATTAAGGAAAAGAGAGTAGTAGAGGCCTTCCGGCGTGTGGAGCGTGAAAGGTTTGTCCCTCCTGAGGTAAGGGAGCAGGCCTATGAGGATTTTCCTCTGGCGATAGGAGAGGAGCAGACCATCTCGCAGCCCTATATTGCTGCTCTGATGACCCAGTGCCTGGAGTTAAGAGGCGAGGAGAAGGTGCTGGAAATTGGAACGGGCTCCGGATATCAGACGGCGATTCTCGCTGAACTAGCCAGAGAAGTCTATAGTGTTGAGAGGATAGCTTCTTTAGCCCAGAGGGCAAAAACCGTTCTGGATGAGTTGGGGTATACCAACGTCAAGATCCGCGTTGCCAATGGAACCCTGGGATGGGAGGAATATTCTCCTTATGACAGGATTCTGGTCACTGCAGGGGCTAAGGAGCTTCCCAAACCTTTATTGGACCAATTAGCAGAAGGGGGGGTGATGGTCATCCCGGTGGGGGACCTTCTCTCACAAAGACTGGAGGTGATAAGGAAAAAGAAGACAGGCATTGAGAGCAGGACGGTGGAGAGGTGCATCTTCGTTCCCTTGATTGGAGCATATGGCTGGAAGGAAAGGGAAAAATGAATAACCTCTCCATGCCCGAGGTCTTAACCTTCTTTATGAGCGTGCTTCCCATATCCGAGGCAAGAGGAGCTATACCTTTTGCCTTAGCGCAGGGATTGTCGCCGCTACGAGCTTATCTAATAGGTGTAATTGGGAACTTGGTTCCTGTCCTTCCGCTTTTAGTAGGAGTGAAGAAATTATTTACTTTAAGCTATCGGTATGAGATAGGTAGAAAGATATTTACCTGGATTAACAGGTTGAGCACAAAAAGGGAGAGGATAGTCAGACGATATGGATTTGTTGGACTCATTCTTCTGGTAGCGGTTCCTCTTCCCGTCACCGGAGCCTGGACAGGAAGTTTGGTGAGCGCTTTTCTCGGGCTCTCGATTAAATATGCCTTTTTCGCGATCTTTATTGGGGTATGTATATCCGCAGCTATCGTTTTGATGACGACGCTGGGGATAATAGAAGTTCTCGGGATGTAGCGCAGCCTGGTTAAGCGCGCCTGCTTCGGGAGTAGGAGGTCGTGGGTTCAAATCCCACCATCCCGACCACTCTTATAGCCATTGAGACTTTAAAAAAACTTTGTGGCTAAAAAAGGTGTTTCTTGGGCATTAGTGGAGAAATAGATGAAGCGAAAAATCTGTTTGCTCTTCGTTCTCTTTATCTTAAATGCTTTTATCTTTCCGGGTTATCTTGCAGGTTGCATTGCTTCCCCCAAATATCATATAGTGAGAAGAGGGGATACCCTTTACAGGATAAGCAAGCTCTACGGAGTATCTGTGGAGGAGATAAGAAAAAGAAACCATCTTTCCCCTGATGATAAAATTTATCCGGGACAAAGACTCATTATCCCTCAGGTAGGGGGGGTATATCACCAGGTCAAGGAGCATCAGACTCTCTGGCGCATCGCCAAGACCTATTATGGGGGCGTTACTGCGGAGGAGATTAAAAGGGATGTGGAAAAGATTATGAGGGCAAATGGTCTTTCCTCTCCTGAGATTAAGGTGGGGCAAAAGCTCTTTATTCCTGGGGCAACAAAGGTAATGGAAGTGGAGGTACCTTCGGAGCTGTGGAGCAAAGAGGAAGCCGGTCCGGATGAGGTAGAATCATCCCAAGAAAGGCCCGAAGAGAAGGAGCTGGCGGAGATAAAGTCGGATCTTTGTTGGCCGGTAAAAGGAGAGATAATAAGGTACTTTGAGAAGGGTAAGTTTAACGGAATCGATATCGCTGCCCCTGAGGGAGCTACCATTGTCGCCCCCGCTGATGGAGAGGTTTACTGGGAAGGTCTGCTCAGCACATATGGACGGACGCTAATCCTTTACCATAAAAAGGAGGACCTTTACACCTGCTATATGCATATATCTGTCTACTTGGTGAGGAAGGGGGATCAGGTGAAAAAAGGACAGCCCATTGCTCGAGTGGGAGCTACGGGAAATGTTGATCTTCCCTGTCTTCATTTTGAAATTCGCAAGGGAATAGATCCCGTAAACCCCCTTGATTATCTTCCGTAGCTATTCTTTTAACCTCGTTTTTCAGGCAAATCAGATGAATAACATAGTGGAACGAGAAGTTGAGATACTTAATAAAGTTGGTCTTCACATAAGACCGGCCTCGCTTCTGGTCGAGGTTGCCCGTAAGTTCAAGTCCAGAATCTGGCTGGAGAAGGATGGCCAGATAGCCGATGGGAAGAGCGTGACGAGCTTGCTATTGCTTTCAGCTGAAAAGGGAAGCAAAGTCAATATAAAAGCACAGGGTCCGGATGCTCAAGAGGCAGTGGAGGCTCTGATGGAGTTGATCGGAAACAAATTTGGAGAGGAATAAGGATAAAGGTAAGCTTTGGAGAGGTGACTGAGTGGCCGAAAGTGCACGATTGGAAATCGTGTGAAGGACCAAAAGTCCTTCCGAGGGTTCGAATCCCTCCCTCTCCGCCAGATCTTTATTTGACCTTTCCCCCCTTCTTCCTTCCTTACTTTCCAGGAAATTTCTTCAGATTGTGAATATCGGTTATCTCATCTGATTTTCTTGAGGCATAGGAAAGTATAAACATTTGTTTAATAAAGGGGGGAGCAGCGAAGCGTTGAGGGGGGATGTTTCCCCCCTCAAGTGTCGATAAAGGGGGAGCAGCGAAGCGTTGAGGGGGTCATTCCGAAGGAATGGGCGAAAGCCTATGTTTCCCCCCTCAAGTGTCGTTTTCTTATTCTGGATGGTGGTCAGGGGCATGTTCCCTCCGTAAAGCAAAAAGTCCCTTGCCTCCTGTGGTAAAGATTACCACGATCACGCTACTTTGACCCTTTTACTTTTGTCTGATTCTGGGTGAGTCGACTGCCTTCGTTCTCGCCACCGGGGATTGGTCGTGGTGGCCGGGATTGTTCTTGTTACCTTCAATGGAGGAAAAGGAGGGAAATGCTATGAGATATAAGAGAATAAGTGATGAGGTGATAAGGAAATTAAGGGAAATCGTGGGTGAGGACAACCTCATCCTGGGAAGGGAGAGGATGCTGGACTATTCCCACGACGAGTTTTCCCTTGATTGGCTCCGTCATCTTCCGGAGGCGGTGGTGAAGCCAAAGAATACCAGGGAGATCTCTGAAATTTTGAAGCTTGCCAATAAAGAGAACTTTCCTGTCACTCCCCGGGGAGGAGGGACAGGTTTGGTCGGCGGATGCGTTCCTATCTTTGGCGGTATAGTTTTGTCCCTGGAGAGGATGAACCGAATCCTGGAGATAGATAAGGAGAATATGATGGCGGTGGTCGAGCCCGGGGTTACCCTTATGGACTTCTACCAGGAGGTTGAGACATCGGGACTTTTCTTTCCACCTCATCCTGGAGATGAGTCAGCTTATATAGGGGGTCTCATCGCCACCAACGCAGGTGGAGCAAGGGCAGTAAAATATGGGGTGATGAGGGATTTTGTGAAGGGGTTGGAAGTTGTCCTGCCCGACGGCAGGATCTTACAGCTTCGAGGAAAGCTCATCAAAAATTGCAGTGGATACAGCATCCTACATTTGATGATTGGTTCAGAGGGTACCTTAGGCATCATCAGCAAGGCGGTGATACTTTTAATGCCCCCGCCCCAGAACCTGAGGACCTTACTCATCCCTTATGAGTCACTACATAATGCCATAAAGACAGTTCCGCAGATAATATCAAGTGGTATAAGGCCCATAGCTGTGGAGTTCATCCAAAACGACGTTATACCCTTTTCCGAAAAACTACTGGGTAAGGAGTGGCCCTGCAAGAAGGGAGAGGCATCCTTGATGATAATCATAGATGGCCCTACTGAGGATGAGGTGGACAGAATATCCGAGTTGATAGCGGACCTTTGTAGCGCTAACGATGCTATAGACGTTCTGGTGGCGGATGATAAAGGAAAACAGGCAGATCTTCTGGCAATCAGGAGTAACTTTTATGAGGGTTTGAAGCCGAATCTAATTGAGATACTGGACCTTACAGTTCCTCCTTCCCAGATAGTGAACCATATAGATAGGGTATGTCAGATCTCCGAGGAATACGGCGTGTGGCTTCCAGTGTATGGTCATGCAGCGGATGGGAACATACACACTCATATAATGAAGCTTAAGAAAGAGAAAGACCGCTTTAGAAGATTGGAAGAGAAGGAGTGGAGAAGAAAATATCCCGTGATCAGGAAGCTGCTGCATGAAGACTGCATAGAGCGTGGTGGGGTGATATCTGGAGAACACGGCATAGGGGTTGTCAAAAAAGAGTACATGTCGATGATATTCGATGATGCTTATCTTGAGTTATTGAAGAGGATAAAAAGGACATTCGATCCGAACAATATCTTAAATCCCGGTAAGGTCTTTGACTTATGAAAAATCGGATGCATCTTCCCCTATATCTTTACAAAACAGGCATAATATGCTAAACTAAACCAAAAGAAGGAGCACAGGTGAATGATCGACCTGCACACCCACAGCTTCTTAAGCGATGGGGAGCTTAGTCCGGCGGAACTTCTCCAGAGGGCAAAGGAAAAGGGGTATAAGGCCCTGGGAATCACTGACCATGCCGATCCATCAAATATAGACTGGGTGATCCCCCGGATAGTCAAATTCTGTCAGGAGGTAAGCAGGGTAGATAAGGGGATCAAGGTTATTCCAGGGGTGGAGCTAACACATTGTCCTCCTGCTTTAATTGGGGAGCTTGCCCGAAGAGCGAGAAAGAGGGGAGCAAAGCTAATCCTGGTCCACGGGCAGACCATAGTGGAGCCCGTTCCAGAGGGAACTAACAGAGCTGCCCTTGAGGCGGACATAGACATCTTAGCCCATCCAGGATTGATCAGTGAGGAGGAGGTCAAATTAGCCAAACAAAGGGGCATTTTTTTGGAGATATCAAGCCGCAAGGGACATTGTCTGAGCAACGGCCATGTAGCGAGGCTTGCCCTGGAACACGGAGCAAAGCTCATCCTCAATACAGACACTCATAGCCCGGATGATCTGATAAACATAGATGAGGCAAGAAAAATCCTTCAAGGAGCAGGGCTTTCAGCTGAAAAAATAGAGGAGGTGCTTGATAACTCCCGGAAGCTGATCAAAAAGATAGAGAATGAACGTAACTTTTAGAGAAAAACAAAACCAGGAGAGAGCACAGATGGACAAGATCACCTCACTTAAGATAAGGGCAAATCAACTGCGGCAGGACGTGATAGAGATGACAGCTGAAGCTGGGTCCGGTCATCCCGGAGGGTCCCTCTCTGCAGCGGACATAGTGGCATGTCTATACTTTGAAGTCCTCCGTCATAATCCCAAGAACCCAAAATGGCCGGACAGGGATAGATTCGTCCTCTCAAAGGGACATGCCTGTCCTGTGCTTTATTCAGCTCTGGCAAGGTCAGGCTATTTTCCCGTGGAGGAGCTGAGGACCTTAAGAAAGATAGGAAGCCGTCTGCAGGGACATCCCGACAACAGGAAAACTCCAGGGGTGGAGATCTGTTCCGGTTCCTTAGGGCAGGGAATCTCTGCGGCAGTAGGAATGGCCTTGGCTGGAAAGATAGACAAAAAGAGCTTCCGGGTCTATGTCCTGATTGGCGACGGAGAGATAGAGGAAGGACAGGTCTGGGAGGCAGCAATGAGCGCCAGCCATTATAAGCTGGACAACCTCTGTGCCATCCTCGATTACAACGGCCTGCAGATAGATGGTCCTATCAGGAAGGTGATGTCTCCTGAGCCAATTAAGGAAAAATGGCTCTCCTTTGGCTGGCATACCGTAGAGATCGATGGACACAATATTCCTGAGATCCTGGATGCCTTCAGCCAGGCAAAGCAGGTCAAGGGAAAGCCCACCATAATCATCGCCCATACCACAAAGGGAAAGGGAGTATCCTTTATGGAGAACGTGGTGGAGTTTCACGGCAAAGCTCCCGCTAAGGAAGAAGCTAAAAAAGCTCTGGAAGAACTAAGAGAAGAGGTAAGACAATGGGAAAACTAATAGCCACAAGAGATGCCTTTGGTGAGGTGTTAGTTGAACTGGGAGAAAGGTATAAGAATTTGGTGGTTTTAACCGCTGACTTAGCTGAATCCACCCGGACAAATAAGTTTGCCAGCCGATTTCCGGATAGGTTCTTTAATATGGGGATTGCTGAACAGAATATGATGGGAGTGGCCGCCGGTCTGGCAAGCTGTGACAAGATCGTCGTCGCCTCCTCCTTTGCCATCTTTTCCACTGGAAGAGCCTGGGAACAGGTAAGATACAGCATCTGCCATTCTTACCTTAACGTAAAGGTGGTGGCCACCCACGGAGGAATATCCGTAGGAGAGGATGGCTCCTCTCATCAGGCAACCGAGGACCTTTCCCTGATGCGTCCTCTTCCCGGCATGAGGGTGGTGGTCCCCGCTGACGCCACGGAGACGAAGCTTGCCATTCGAGCTGCTGTAGAGACCGATGGCCCATTTTACATTCGCTTAGGACGGCCTAAAATTCCTGTAATCTTTGAGGACAGCTGTCCCTTCCAGCTGGGCAAGGGATATAGGCTGACCGAGGGAGAAGATGTGGCCATCTTCGCCTGTGGGGTCATGCTCTATCAGGCGTTGGAGGCGGAGAAAAATTTGAGAAGGGAAGGAGTTAAAGCTCAGGTGATCAATATGTCCACCATTAAACCCATAGATACTCAGATTATAATTGAGGCAGCAAAAGCTACCGGTGCCGTTGTCACCGCTGAGGAACATCAGGTCACTGGAGGACTGGGAAGTGCTGTATCAGAGGTCCTTGCGGAAAACTTTCCTGTTCCCTTGGAGAGAGTGGGGATAAAGGATCGCTTTGGCGAGTCGGGCACTCCTGAAGAGCTTTTTAAAAAATATGGATTGACAGCAAGAGATATTGAGGAGGCGGCAAAAAAAGTGCTGAGGAGGAAAGGTTGAAAAGGGAAAGATATTTTCTGATAGTCTCGATAATTATCATTACTCTGACCTTTGGAGGGATTTTCTTTACCGGCGTGCAGGCGGAAGATGAAAATGACATCTTTTCAGAGTTAGGACCCTTTTTGCGTGCCTATCAGGCCATTCAAAGCCGGTATATAAAAGAAGTCGATCCCTCCAAGTTGATAGAGGGAGCTATCAAGGGAATGATGGAATCCCTGGAAGACCCTCATTCTTACTGGTTAGACCCTCGCTCCTTTGAGGATGAGAGGATAAGAAGAGAGGGCCGGGTAGGAGGAACAGGAATGGTCATTACCATTGAAAATGGTTCTCTCACTGTGGTCTCCTGCATAGAGGAGACGCCAGCCAGCCAGGCTGGCATTCACCCAGGTGACAAGATCATAAAGATAAACGGAGACCCGACCGAGGGGATCGGTTTGCCGGAGGCAGCTGATAAACTCCGGGGAAGCCCGGGGACAGAGGTGACCGTAACCATCCAGAGGGAGGGAGTAGAAGAGCCTCTTGAGTTTACCCTCACCCGCGTCATCTATAAGATACCCAATATCAAGAAAAGGCTGTTAGATGGAAATATCGGATATCTCAAGATCACCGAATTTATGGATAAAAATACAGCTGAGGACGTGAAAAGTGCTCTTGTCGAACTTCAGAACAAGAAGATCACCGGCCTGATCCTTGACCTGAGGGACAATCCAGGAGGACTTTTCTCCCAGGCGGTGAAGGTAGCTGATGAGTTTTTATCTTCGGGGGTGATCGTCTCTGTTAGAGGACGGAATCCCTCTGAGGACGATGTTCAATACGCTCATCCGGGGGGAACAGCGCTAAAAATTCCTCTGGTAGTCTTGATCAACAGAAACAGTGCCAGTGCCTCGGAAATTGTGGCTGGAGCGATCAAAGACCATAAAAGAGGGATTCTCTTGGGAACCAGGACCTTCGGCAAGGGAACGGTTCAGCTTGACATTCCCTTGGAGGACAAAGGAGCCATACACCTGACGGTAGCCAAGTATTACACTTCCTCAGGAAAATGCATAGAGGGTCTGGGAATTGAGCCGGATATAAGGGTAGAGGCCTTCAGTCCCAGCGAGGAGGAAAAGGAGATCCTGGCCAAGCTCAGAAAATCAAAGTGTGTGGAAGAGTTTCTGGCTAAACATCCTTCATGGGAAAAAGAGGATCTTTGTCCCTTGATGGATGAGCTGAGCAGGGAGGAAGTTTATGTAGATGAAGAGCTCTTAAAGAGGGTTCTACGAGAAAAGGATGAGGACAAGGAAAACGACATCCTAAACGACCTTCAGCTTCGTCAGGCAATGGAGATATTAAAGGCCTTGGAGGTTCTTAAAGGCGTACAGAAGTGATCTTCTGCCACAAATAGGACAGGAAAGTTATGGCAGGGAAGAAGAGGAAGAAAAGAGCTCGTAAACTTAAACTTCTTTATATTATTACGGTAAGTCTTTTCCTTATTATAGCAGGATTAGGCTCGTTTTTGTATTTTAAATCTCTTTACTATGAGAGAAAATTTTCCGAGCTTGACCTGAAGGTCGAAAGAGGAATAAGTTCCCTGGGTCTTTCCATAGTTAGCAAGAAGATAAAAAAGGTAGGACCTTTTCCAGGATACAGTCAAGCTGAGGAAACGGTAAAGGTGCCCTTTGATTATCCTCTTGATGGATTTAAGATGCGTATCCGAAATGCATTCCCAAGATCAGTCCAGATTCAGAGGATAGAGGAGAAGAACCTCAAGGATGCCTATCAGGTCTTCGTCCGCTTAGGATTTGGCAGGATGACCACACACATCTTAAAGTTTTTTCTCAAAAAGATAAAAATTGCTCTGCTCATCGACGACTTTGGATATACCCAGGGAGAGGTGACAGATCTGTTTTTAAGGGACCTCGACGTTCCTCTTACTATCTCAATCATCCCTGGAACTCCCTACGCCGGGCTGATAGCACAGCAAGCTTACAAGCGCAAAAAGGAGGTCATGCTTCATCTTCCCATGGAACCAAGGGGAAAGTTTAAAAACGAATATAAATGGATAATTATGTCCGGAATGGGGAAGGAAGAGATCGAGAATGTGACGAGGAAAGCTTATGAGAGCATTCCCCATTGTGCAGGAGTTAACAACCACATGGGGTCCCTTGCCACCTCCAAGGAGGAGGTGATGGGACCGGTTTTAGAAGTGGTTAAGGAGAAAAACTTATACTTTGTGGATAGCAAGACAACTTCCA
This sequence comes from Candidatus Aerophobota bacterium, assembly GCA_003648815.1. Taxonomy (GTDB): domain Bacteria; phylum Aerophobota; class Aerophobia; order Aerophobales; family B47-G16; genus B47-G16. The sequence continues at coordinate 11,304 of QMPZ01000034.1, forward strand.
GTTCCGTAGCCTTTCCCTTAGCCAGGAAATTAGGGATAAGGTGTACCTCAAGAGATGTGTTTTTGGATAACGAAAAAAGTTATAGCTACATTAAAAAGCAGTTTCAGAGGCTCGTCCTTGTTGCTCGAAAAAAGGGCAGGGCCCTGGGAATAGCCCATGCAAGTCCCACCACTGCCAGGGCTATAAGAGAAATCATCTGTGATCTTGATAAAAGAAAGATTTCCCTTGTCTACGTCTCAGATATAGTGGAGTAATTAGTTTGAGGAGGAAGAAGATGAAGAAACTATTGGGAACAGGAGCATTTATTTTAGCATGCCTTGTTGGTATTTTGCCGGCTAAGGGAGGCACGGAAATTGACGTAATTGATGTTCCCACCGCCAGGATGCTGAACAAAAATGAGTATAGCTTGAACTTTCGCTTCTACCAGGCAGGAGGTCTTCTCATGGTCGGGCAGGCCGGCTTGACGGAGGATCTTACCATAGGTGCCTCATACGGTGGTGAGGGAGTAATTGGGACGGGAAAGTTTAAGGGAAATCCTGAGCCGACGTTTTCCATCAAATATAAGCTGGCTGAAGAGGGGGAAAAGACCTCGTTTTCCTTAGCCGTAGGTTACAGTGGCCAGGGATACGGAAGATATTATGGGGAGGGAGATAGGGTAGATCG
>QMPZ01000035.1 GCA_003648815.1 Candidatus Aerophobota bacterium
CTATAGGTCCAATCCTCAAAGTCCAGGCCAGATAAAGACTCCCTGTCAAGTAAATAATCCCCGTACCCACTCCCATGGCTACAGTCAGGTGAAAGGGGGAAATGTCCTCTCTCTTTGCCAGCCTTCCCACCACATAAGAAGCTAAGATGAAGCCAATTATATATCCCCCCGTGGGACCGCAAAGATAGGACAAGCCTCCGTTGGCACCGGCGAAGACGGGAAGGCCTCCTATCCCCAGAAGAACGTATAAAAGCTGGGATATCCCACCCCATTCACCTCCCAAGACCGGTCCACTTAAGAGGACAAAGAAAGTCTGCAAAGTAATGGGGACAGGAGTGAACGGAAGGGGGACCTTCACAAAGGCACCTAAGATTGTGAGAACTGTAAAGACAGCCATCCCTATGAGGTTATAAGCCATCCTGGGAAGGACAATTTCCTGAGCAAACAGATTTCTTATCCTCTTAGCTTCTATCATAACTACTACTCCTTTTCCGATTTCTTAGATTGAGCAATTATCCTCTGGGCTATCTCATCAGGGACTCTCTCATAATGGGAAAACTTTTTTCTAAACGTTCCCTTGCCCTGACTTAAGGAACGAAGTCGAGTAGAATAGTTATGTAGTTCAGCCATGGGAACGTAGGCCTTTATCCTCTTTATGCCCTTCAGGGACTCCACAGCTAAAATTCTTCCTCGCCGGCTGTTTAAATCTCCGTTAGCCTCCCCCAGAAACTCATCCGGAACCTCTACCTCTACCTCCGCAATGGGCTCCAACAGGATTGGCTTTGCCTTCTCCACAGCCTTTCGCATTCCCATAGAGGCAGCAATTTGAAAGGCTATATCTGAGGAGTCTACAGGGTGATAAGTGCCATCAAAGAGGGTAACCTCTACGTCAACCATAGGATAGGAGGCTAAAAAGCCCTTCTTCATTGCCTCCTTAACGCCTTTCTCTACAGCGGGAATATACCGGGAAGGAACCACCCCTCCTTTAATGGCGTCTATGAACTTGAATCCCTCTCCTCGAGGTAAAGGCCTTATGCGGAGCCACACATCACCGTATTGCCCTCTACCTCCAGACTGCCTCTTATACTTTCCCTGAGCTTCCGCAGTCGCAGTTATGGTCTCGCGATAGGGAACCCTGGGCTCCTCCGTCTTTACCTTCACGTTGAACTCGTCCTTTAATCGTTCTATCATAACCTCTAAGTGTACCTCTCCCATTCCGGAGAGAACTGTCTGTCCAAACTCCTTGTCGACTTCCACCTTGAGAAGAGGGTCTATTTTGACCAGTCTTGATAGACCAACGCTCATCTTCTGCTCATCCTTTTGCCCCTCGGGCCTGAGAGCTATGGAGGTATTTGGCTCAGGAAACTCAACGGGAGGAAAGACTATCGGGCTGTCTTTGGTGCAGAAAGTATCCCCGGTGTCCGTATTTCTGAGCTTGGCCAGGGCACCTATGTCTCCAGCGATGATCTCGGGAACCTCGTCTCGCCTGTTACCTCTCATGAGATAAACCTGGCCAATCTTTTCCTCTCCTTTCTTTGTGGAGTTATAAACAGTGCTTCCAGAGGAAAGAACACCTGAATAGACCTTGATCAAGCTAAGTTCGCCCAGATGCGCCTCGGATAAAGTTTGAAAGACGAAGGCGGATAAAGGCTCCTTAACATCTATCTTCCTCTCCAGTTCCTTTTCTCCTTCAGAAGAGGTCCCCTTCACTGATTTTCTCATCAGGGGAGAGGGAAACAGATCCACTATGGTATCCAGGAGAAGGTCTATACCTATATTTTTCATCGCAGAACCGCACAAAAGAAGGACAAAGGCGCCTTCGGCAAAACCATTCCTCAGCCCCCTCCTTATCTCCTCCTCGCTTAAGGCTTCCTCCTCTAAGTATTTTTCAATGAGGGAATCATCCGTTTCTGCTGCCGCCTCCAGCAGCTTCTTCCTGAGTTTTTCCACCTCTTCCCTTAACTTTTCAGGAACCTCTACCTCCCTTACCTTCCCCTCCTCATAAACTCTCCCCTTCAGCTTGATCAGATCAATTAATCCCACAAAAGCTCCATCTTGAACAAGGGGAAGTGCAAGCGAAAGACAGGGAAGGGAAAACTCCTCCTCTATTTGCCCCATCAAATTGGAAATGTCCACTTTCTCCTCATCTAACTTGTTGAGAAATATTAACCGGGGAACCTCCTCTTTGGATGCATATTCCCACACCCTTTTCGTCTCAGTGCCTATTCCAGCAGAAGGAGAGGTGACAACTAAAGCCGCTTCGCATACCTTCAAGATGGGCTTTGCCTTATCTAAGAGCTCTAAAAACCCAGGCGTATCTAAAAAGTTAATTTTATGGTCCCGCCATGAAAGATAAACTAAGGAGGGATACAGGCTGAAACCCCTTGCTTTTTCCGTCTTATCATAATCGGATACCGTCGTCCCCTCCCTTACGCTTCCCACCTTATCTATTACACCGGACTGATAAAGCATAACCTCGGTCAGGGATGTCTTTCCTGCTCCCTGTTGTCCTACTATAGCTACATTTCGCAATCTTTCTATGGAAACAGCCATGTAACTCCTCCTCTTCCTTATTATTCACTCATTAACTCACTCATGATCTTACCTTATTCGTGCTTTGTATTGAATCTCCTGTCTTGCTTCTGCTGGAATCTCCAGCTCATAGACAATGGAGTTGTCCTTTCTTATGTAATTGGGAGGCTGACTTTCCAGAACTTGCCATTCTCCATAAAAATGCTCCACCACCTCTACCCTCACCGGTACATCGCGGAAGTTGTAGAGGATTATCCTGTAACCATACTCCTTTTCTGAGGATTCTAACTTACGATAGGAAGTTTGAACCTTTTCACCCTTTACCCCCCTGGCCCTCCCAAGATAAATACTTCCCTCTTCTCCGGGTAAGACTAAATTAAGGATATCTTTGCCCACAAAGGACAGCCTGCCATCTGAACCAACCTTATAAACATAGACTCCTCCTGAGGGAAGAAAATCCCCCACCCCACCTTCCACAGTATTCTCAAACACCAGCTCCTCCCTCACCTCTTCTCCGTATTTGTCCCCATCGAAGAGCAGTTTTTTCTTTATCGGAATGTGGCTATAAGAGAAAAGCAGAATTCGCTTCTTCTCCCCATCTTTGAGCGTTACCGGATAGGATATGGAATAGGAAAGAAAATCCGGAGGAAAATAAGGGGATACATCTGAAGAAACCTCGGAGGAGGATTTATCCTGAACCTCTTGCGGGTGAGCTTCCAGCTTTAAGCTCAGGTAGACCTGAGAGAAATCCATCCCGCTCTTATTTTCTATGTTCGCCCAGCCGGACAGGTCCATAAATCCCTCTTCTTCGTTTACCTTAGCTTGATAGTTTAATCTACAGGTCAAACCGGTGGTAAGATAAACCACCTTAAGCAAGCTCTCCCCTTCTACCCAGGATCTTACTCTCCACGAAATAAGGGAGTCGGAAAGATACTCCTGTTCTAAGAACTCGCATCCCTCCGCCTGAGGATAAACCGAATCCAGGATTATCTTTTTGCTCACCGGGCCAAAAATTAGCTGGCTGACTCCTCTGGTCAGCTTTATCTTTTTTGTCTGCTCCACCAGATTTAAGCCCTGAGGAAAGATGGTAAGCTTGAGTGCTTCTTGTTCGGCGAAGGAGCTTGATAAAGAGCAACACACCGTCGAAAACAAGGTCAATACACCGATGAGAAATCCTGCTGCTCTCTTGTTTGTTTGCATAGCTTTCCTTTACCTCAAAGGCTGTCTCCTAAAACCTTACCACCATAGAGGCCCAGGTAAGCCCCCCTCCAAAGGAGGTGAAGAGCACCCTGTCTCCCCTTTTTATCCTGTTTTCCTTTATAGCCTGATCTAAGGCCACGGCGATAGAGGCAGCTGACATATTTCCACACCGATCCAGGTTGATGTATACCTTGTCCATGCTCAGCCCTATCCTTTTAACTACGGCATTTATAATGCGAATATTGGCTTGATGTGGGATAAAAAAATCGATATCCTCCGGGGATAGCTTCCCCCTCTCTAAGGAGATCTCTATTGCCTGAACCATTATCTTCACTGCCCTCTTGAACAACTCATTTCCCTTCATCTTCATATAGTGCTGCCTGTTCTTCACCGTCTCCAAGCTCGCCGGAAGCCTGGATCCCCCTGCAGGAACTCCTACCAGATCTGCTCCTCCCCCATCAGCACCTAAGTAGGTGGAGATTATCTTGCTTTCGCCATTGGACGGCCTCAAAACCGCTGCTCCTGCTCCATCGGCAAATATCACACAGGTACTTCTGTCCTGCCAGTCAACAATCTTAGAAAGAGCCTCTGCAGCTATCACCAAAATGGTGTCATACATGCCGGTGGCGATGAACTGACTTCCGATGCTGAGTCCATAGAGAAAGCCGGAACAGGCAGCCTCCAGGTCAAAGGCAGCAGCTTTTTTTGCCCCTAACCTATCCTGAAGAATACAGGCGGTGGCAGGAAAGATCATGTCGGGAGTAATGGTAGCCACCAAAATCATGTCCAGGTCCTCAGCTCTTACATTCGCCGACTCCAGCGCCTTTTTAGAAGCCTCATAAGCTAAATCTGAGGCTGCCTCATCTTCTCTGGCAATCCGACGTTCCTTAATCCCTGTCCTCGTGCTTATCCACTCATCTGAGGTATCCACCATCTTCTCTAAGTCAAAATTAGTTAGAACCTTGCTGGGAATATAAGACCCCGTTCCTGCTATCTGAGTCTCTCTTAATTTCATCTCTGACTTCTCCACTTTTGCTCAATGAGCTTTCGATATGCCGATTTATTGTCGCTTTGGCAAACTCAAAGCTGGTCACGATGGCATTTTTAATTGCCTTACTGGAAGAAGCACCGTGGGCTATCACACAAACCCCATCTACTCCTAAAAGAGGTACTCCGCCATATTCAGCATAATCTAAATCCTTTCGTAAGCTTTTTCGCCATTCTCTACTAATTAACCCTCCTAAGCCAAACAAGGCCTTCTCCGCTCCCCTTTCCACCACATTAAGGGTTGTTCTGGCGAAGCTCTCAGCAAACTTTAAGATTATATTTCCCACAAATCCATCGCAGACGACCACCTCCACCTTTCCGCTGGTGATATCTCCACCTTCTATATTCCCCACAAAGTTTAAGGATGAATCCTTGAGAAGCTTGAAGGTCTGGGTGGTTAACCTGTTTCCCTTGTTCTCTTCTGTGCCGATATTTAAAAGGCCCACACGAGGTTTTCTTTTCTTAAGAATTTTATAGGCGTAGACGCTGCCCATAACGGCAAACTGAAAGAGATGATAGGGCCTGCAGTCAACGTTGGCTCCTACGTCCAACAAGACCACCTTTCCTCCATTTATGGTCGGAAAGACAGCTGCCAGGCAAGGCCTCTTCACTCCCTTGAGCCTTCCCAGCTTAAGAAGACTTAAGGCCATCACTGCTCCCGTATTGCCCGCGCTTACCAAAGCATCTGCCCTTTTCTCCCTTAAAAGATCCAAAGCTACAGCGATGGAGGAGTCCTTTTTGTTCAGGCAGGTGCTTGGCGAATCATCCATCTTAACTACCTCAGAGGCATGAATTACGGGAAAAGGAAGCTCCTCTAAATGGAGCCTTCCAGCCTCCTTTTCAATCTTTTCCCTGTCGCCAACCAGGATCACCTCAATTTGCCTGTTTTCTTCAGCTGCTTTCAGGGCTCCTTCAACTGCTGTGCCCACCCCTTTCTCTGTACCCATAGCATCTACCGCTATGCGCATGGTCAGCTTTCCTCCTCCTTTTCCTTCACCACCATCACGAGCTTTCCTTTATAGTACCCGCACTCAGGACAGACAAAATGGGGCAGCTTAAAAGAGTTACATTGAGGACAAAGGCTCAGGGAAGGAGCTGAAAGCTTCTGCTGGGCTCTCCTCTTTCTTATCCGCGACTTAGAAGTCTTCTTCTTAGGAACACCCATGTCAAGCTCCTTAAAAAGAGTTTTTATATATTAAAACTGAAACTTATCTTCCTGTCAAGGGAGAATCTATCAGCTAAGCTATCTTACAAGTCGAGAAGCTTACTCTAAGATAATCCTCGCATCCACGGCATAGAGTCTATCCGGATACACACAGACGGGATTTGCATCAAATTGTTCAATTTGAGGAAAATCGACCACAAGCCTTGAGACATTGGAAATGGCCTGGCTCAGGGAGTCAAAGTCTATTGGCTTTTCTCCCCTTACCCCCTTTAGAATGGGAAGCCCCCTTATCTCATCGACCATCTCCCGAGCTTCCTCCTCATCTATAGGTGCTACTCTGAACACGACGTCCTTGAGCACCTCCACGAAGATGCCGCCCAGACCAAACATCACCACCGGCCCAAACTGGGCATCCTTGACCGCTCCGATGATGACCTCCCGCCCGGGTGGAGCCATCTTCTGGACATATATACCCTCGATCTCAGCTTTGGGATTATAACTTTTGGCATTCTCCAGAATTTTCCGAAAAGCCCTCTCCACCTCCTCCTCGCTTTTGAGGTTCACCATTACGCCCCCAGCATCGGATTTATGAATAATTTGTGGTGAGATCACCTTCAGGACGACGGGAAAGCCTATCTGTCTGGCCAATTCGACTGCCTCCCCACTTTCCCTTGCGAGCTGAGCGGGAGGAGTGGGAATATCATAGAAGCTAAGTATTTCCTCGCAAACTGGCTCGGGAAGAAATCTTTGTCCGCACCTCTTAAATTTCTCTATTTTAGTTAAGATTTGTTCCTTTCTCATGCAGCCCTCTCCTCTTAAGATATTTCCCGTACTCCATCAAGGCCCACATCGCCTTTGCGGCTCTATCCATATCATTGTAGTTAGGAATGCCGTGTTCCTCTAAGTACTTAACGCTTGGCTCGGTAATTTTTCCTCCCACGAAGGCGGCAATGACCGGCTTTTTATATTTTCTGTGCATCTCTACCACGATCTTGGCATCTTCCATGGGACGGGTTGGTGTCTGCAAGGTCTGAATCACTATCACTCCATCGTATACATCGCAGCTCATCACCGCTTCTAAGGCAACCTCGTACCTTTCTGGACCAGCATCTCCAATTATATCCAAGGGGTTCGACCTGCTCCAGGCAGGGTGCATTTTGCCTGTCCTGTCAAGCTTTTCTATCAACTCGGAGGGCGGGGAAGGTAGCTGTATTCCCAGCTCCTCACAGAAATCAGCACACATCACTCCGTTTCCACCGCCATTGGTGACGATTGCCACCCGATTCCCCTCAGGTGGTGGTTGATGAGCTAAAGCCTTGGCCAGATCAAACATCTGAGTTAAGGTGTCGGCCATAATTACCCCTGATTGCCTGAAAGCCCCTTTGTAGACCTGATAAGAGCCAGCAAGTGAGCCAGTATGAGAACCCACTGCCTTTGTTCCTGCAGAGGTTTTGCCTGCCTTAAAGGCTATGATGGGCTTGATGGAACTTACCCTCCTGGCCACCTCCAGAAAGTACCTTCCATCGTTGAATCCCTCAATGTAAAGGGTGATTGCCCTTGTATAAGGGTCCTTAGCCGCCCAGGCAATGAAATCAGGGGCATCCAAATCGCTCTTGTTCCCATAGCTTATCATGGCACTAAAACCATAGCCTTCTTTGACTGCCCAGTCTATGACGCTGTCCATTAGAGCACCTGATTGGCTTATAAAGGCTACCTCACCAGGTAGGGGGAGAAATCCCCCAAAGCTTGCGTTAAGATGGGTGGGAGTGTAAAGCGTTCCCAGACAGTTGGGGCCGACTATCCTTATCCCAGCCTCCTTAGCTATTTTTAAAAACTCATCCTGGAGCCTTTTTCCTTCCTCACCCGCCTCGGCAAAACCTGCGGAGATGATGTTTATTCCCTTGACCCCCTTCTCAGCACAATCCTTAACTGCTTGAGGAACAAGCTTTGCCGGAATGCAAATTATGGCAAGATCCACCCTTTCGGGAATATCCTTAACCGAGTGATAACACCTCAAGCCCAAGATCTCATCCGCCTTGGGATTGACGGGAAAAATCTTGCCGGAGAATCCCTTCAGATGAGGTAGGGTGAAAGAGCCCCCATCGATCAGGTTCTTGAGCACCTGATAGCCAAGCTTTTCAGTCCTGCGAGAAGCACCGATTACCGCCACCCCCTCTGGCTCAAAGAAGCACTTAAGCTCTGAGTATTTTTTCTCCAGATCAATTTGCATTCCATCCCTCCTTAAATCTCTCCAAAAGTTTCCTTTCAACCACCTCGGGAACTAAACCCTTCGTGCATCCGCCAAATCTGGCAATTTCCTTAACTATACTGGAGGAAAGATAAGAATATTTCGAGTCAGTCATAAGATAGACGGTTTGAATTTCTGAACTCAATTTTCTGTTCATCAAATCCATCTGAAACTCATATTCAAAATCAGAGATAGCTCTCAATCCCCGGATTATAAAACGTGCTCCCTTTTTCCTGGCGTAATTGACAAGCAAACCACGGAAACTTTCCACCTCAACGCTTTCAAGGTCATCTATAGCTTCCTTTATCATCTGGACCCTCTCCTCTGTGGAGAAGAGAAAATTCTTCAAGGGGTTATCGCTAACTGCCACAACTATTTTATCAAATAAAGACAGGCTCCTTTCCAGAATATCCAGGTGTCCGTTGGTGACGGGATCAAAGCTTCCCGGATAAAGAGCAATCTTCAGCTCACTTGAGGAGGCAAAGGCTTCTTTTTCATTAAAATAATCCTCTAAAATTTTCCTGTGGTCGAAGGCCAGATCAGAGGGAATCTCCTCTTCTCTAAAGACCCTCACCTCCTTTGCATCATCGGAGGGCTTCATCCTTCCCTTCCCCCTTCCCACAAAGACCGTGGAAATGGTGTGGCAGCGGGGATCTCTTGCGGGATTTGAATAAGTGTGAAATTGCCTTAAGTTCTCGATCTCCAGGTTGGTCTCCTCCCTGACCTCCCTTACAGCAGCATCCTCCAACGACTCGCCGTAGTCCACAAACCCTCCGGGAAGAGCCCATCCATAGGGCGGATTCTTTCTTTTAACCAGAACTACCCCTCCTCCTCTTTCAATTATCACGTCCACAGTGGGAAAGGGATTTTCATAATGAACTCTGCCACAGCTCTGACAGACCAGTCTCCTCTTTCCCTCAATTCTCCTTTCTTCAAGCAATCCTCCGCATCGGATGCAATATCTTGCCTTTTCCACCGCTCAACCTCTTATATAGTTCAAACCAGCCTTAAGCGCTTTTCTGAAGAAAAATAAATCCCTTCTCTTTACCTGCTCGAGTAAAAACTTCGGCCTCAGGTAAAAGCTAAGATAGGCCTTCAGGAGCCACCTCTTAAGTTCCTTGCTTAATATGCCCGGTGTCTTCATCACCGGGTCCAGGATGGTATATTTGGACCAGTCCCTGGTCAAAAGAAATCCCCTTTCCCTGGCTATGTCGAATAGCTTCGTTCCGGGATAGGGAGTACAGATACTGAACTGGGCAAAGTTTAAGTTAAGCTTTTTGGCAAATTTGATGGTCTTCTTGATGCTCTTTATCGTCTCGCCAGGAATTCCAATTATAAAGCTGCCCAGGACATTGATTTTAGCTCCTTTGAGGATCTCGACTGCTCTTTCCGCCTGAACCAGGTTAGTTCCCTTTTGAATTAAATCCAGAATCTTCTGGGAGCCTGACTCTATGCCGAGATAGATGGTATGACAGCCAGCCTTTCTCATCTTATTGGCAAGTCTTTGAGTGAGGGTGTTTACCCTTGAGGAGGCAGACCATGAAAGGTTGAGATTTTCCCTCATCATCAAGTCACAAATTTTTTCCGCCCGCGGGCTGTTCAGGGTAAAGGTATCATCTAAGAACTCAACTTCCGAGATATTATATTCATATTTTAGCACCTTTAGCTCTTCTATGACGTTCTCAGGGCTTCTCGCTCTCCATCTTTTGCCACAAAGCTGGGAGGAGGAGCAAAAGATGCAGGAAAAAGGACAACCCCTGCTGGTAATTATGTTGGCAAAATGATGTCTTCCCACTTTATACCTGTCCATGGGCAGAAGATGATAAGCGGGAAAGGGCAGCTCATCCAGGTTCTCTATAAAAGGACGATTTTCCGTCTCCACCACCTTTTCATCCTTTCTGAAGGATATTCCCCTGACCTCCTCCAAGGGCTGACCCTCCTCCAGGCAAGTTATAAGCTCTTCTGTGGTCGTCTCACCCTCTCCTCTGACCACAACATCTATAAATGGGCATTCCCTTAAAGTCTGCTCAGCCGTAAAGCTTACGTGAGGTCCACCTATGACCACCACAGCTTTTGGGTTTATCTCCTTGGTCAGCCTGGCAACCTTGTAGGCATCGTAAATGGTGGAAGTGGTGGAGGTTATTCCCATAACTTGTGGCCTAAAACCTTTAATTTCCCTCTCCAAATCCTTCAAATCGTACTCTAAGGTAGGGCAGTCAAGGACCTTAACTTTATGACCTTCCCTCTCCAGAACGGAAGCTAAATAGGCCAATCCTAAGGGAAGGGCGGTTATCCCGGCTGCTTCCTTCAGGGCAAATTTTGAGGGAGGAAGAACAAATAAAACCCTCATTTTTTAACTCCTTTCCTGCATCCTCTCTATGAGGGTAATCACCGCTGCCACTATTCCTATAATGCCCAAAAAACCAACAGTTCCCTTTATAAGGAACAATATGGGTTTCGAAAAGCACACTATCAAGCATATGCTTACTATAGCCAAAACTAAGACGACCAGTACTCTTTTCATCTTTTCGAGGGCGAGTTTGCTGTTATGGCCTTCATTCCCTTAAAAGTTCTCCTGTATCCCAAGTTCAAGGCAAAAACAGGACCTAAGTATTTCCATCTTCCTCCGGAAAATGAGCCAGCTAATCTCTTAAATATGGATGGAAGGCTGTAAATCCTCCTGTAAGCCCAGCGAAGTCCCTCCGTTAACTCCTCAGGACTCATCAACTTAGGTCGAAAAACTACATGAGTAAAGTCGTAATTTGACCAATCCCTGTCGAGGATCCTTCTCTCTCTTTCCAGCTTCTCATACAGCTTCGTTCCTGGAAGGGGGGTGAGAATGGTAAACTGGACTGCGTCCAGCTTCACCCTTTCTATGAACTTCACGGTCCTTCGAAAGATGTTCTTGTCATCGTGGTCAAAGCCAAAGATAAACGCTCCTTCAATAAATATTCCAAACTGATGTATCTTCTTGACCGCTTTCTCATAAAAGCTTATCTTGTTCTGAAGCTTATTTGCCTCTCCAAGGGATTTTTCAGAGATCGACTCAAAGCCAATAAACAGCCCCTTACATCCACTTTTAGCTGCCAGTTCCAGTAGTTCATCGTCATGGGCGATGTTAATTGAGGATTGTCCGGCCCACAGCACCTTATAAGGAATTAACGCCCTGAAAAGCTTCTTGGCGTAGGAGACGTTGCCCACTATGTTATCGTCAAGAAAGCCCACAAAGCGTGTCCTTAAAGATTTGCCTATCATACCCTTGAGCTCCTCTATGACGTCCTTTATGGGACGAAAGCGATACCTTTTACCAAAGAACCTGCTCACAGAGCAAAAGCTACAGTTAAAGGGACAGCCCCTGCTTATCTGCAGGAAGCGACTGAGTAGATAACCCTTTCCTTCGAGGAGCTCCCTTCTGGGAATGGGTATCTTTGAGGGGTCAGGAAACTCGGAATTTCGATAAAACTTGGAAAGCCCTTCTTTTCCCCTCTTCTTAAAGTCCTCAAGA
>QMPZ01000036.1 GCA_003648815.1 Candidatus Aerophobota bacterium
AAAATCTATTAGGCTGAATACCAGTTATCAGTCTAAAAAGGAGGTTAAAATGCCCGAGATAAGAGTTGCCGCTCAGCTTTACACCTTAAGGGATATGTTGAGAACTCCAGAGGAGATAGCCTCTACGCTAAAGAAAGTAAAGGAGATCGGATACGATGCTGTTCAACTTTCTGGACTGGGGCCGATCGACACAAAGCAGCTTAAGGAGATACTCGATGAGGAAAAACTCGAGGCCTGTGCTACACACACTCCCCTAAGCAGACTTCTCAGTGAAACAGAAGCTGTTATAGAAGAACACAGGATTTTAAATTGTAGATACATTGCCTGCCCATCACTTCCCCCGGAATACCATAACGAGGAAGGTTTTAAGAGAGCGGCAAGAGAGCTCAGCGAGGTAGGTAAAAAGCTCAAGGAAGCGGGTATCGTTCTTGCTTATCATAATCACGGCTTTGAGTTTGAGAAATTTGGCTCCCGGACAGGTCTTGAAATTCTTTATGAGGAGAGCGATGCGGAGTATCTTCAGGGAGAAATTGATACCTACTGGGTGCAGTACGGAGGAGGGGACCCGGCTAAATGGTGCCTTTATCTTAAGAACAGGCTTCCCCTCGTCCACCTTAAGGATATGGGGATAAAGGGAAACAAACAGATAATGATGGAGGTGGGTGAGGGTAACCTAAACTGGGAAGCTATAATCCATGCCTGCAAGGAAGCAGGCACCATCTACTATATAATAGAACAGGACATCTGCCAGAGGCCACCCTTAGAGAGCTTGAAGATCAGCCTGGAGAACGTAAAGAAGATGTTAGATCTCTTTTAAAGTTTATTTTCTTTTTGATTTTCTTAAGTCTCTCAGAACTTCAATGAGGAGGGCGTGATGCCAAAGGAGGAATTTGAGGTGGGCGGGCAGGCGGTCATAGAGGGGGTGATGATGCGCTCACCAAAATTTATCAGCATCGCCATTAGAAAAAGCAGTGGAGAAATCATAGTGAAGAAGGAGCCCTACATCTCCCTTGTTAAAAGAGTCAAATTTTTGAATATCCCCATAATTAGAGGGGTAGTAGTGCTGTTCGAGACCTTATATATCGGCATAAAGGCCTTGAGCTTCTCAGCTAACGAGGCAATTGAGGAAGAACAAGCAAAAGAAATCCAAAAGGCTCAAAGAAGGAAGGGTAAGGAAGTATTTATTGACCTGTGGCTATTTTTGATGGTCATAGTCGGAGTTGGACTGGGACTTCTCCTTTTCTTTTATCTTCCCCTGTTTTTGACAGAACTTTTTGGTATCAGCGGCGGCTTTTTGTTCAACCTCGTGGATGGAACCATCAGGATGAGCATCTTCTTAGCATATATATGGCTGATTACGCTCTGGAAAGATATGAGAAGAATATTTGAATATCATGGAGCTGAACATAAGAGCATCCATACCTTAGAGGCAGGGGAGGAGCTGGTGGTGGAAAACGCGAAAAAATATCCCACGCTTCATGCTCGATGTGGAACGAGCTTTCTGTTAGTGGTGATGGTGGTCAGCATCGCCGTCTTCATGTTCTTAGGAAGGCCTAAAAATTTAACTGATCGGCTGGTAAGGTTTTCATTTATCCCCTTAATTGCTGGCATATCCTATGAGCTTGTGAAGCTTTCCACTAAAGTAAAGAACAAAAATCTCGCCAAGGTCCTCATTGCTCCAGGGCTGTGGCTGCAGAGAATGACCACCAAGGAGCCCGACGAGGAGCAGTTAAAAGTGGCCATAGCTGCCTTGAAAAATGCCTTAGACTGAGGATGAACAAGCCCATAGTGGGAATTACCCTTCTCTTTGCTACGGGTATAATCTTCGGAAGATTGCTCGAACTGCCCCTCCTGCCCGTTTACCTGAGTACCTGTGGACTGCTGATATTAACCTTCCTTTTTTATTTGAGAAAAAGAAGAGGGCTGGTAACCTTATTTTTGTGCTTTACCCTCTTTTTGAGTGGTTTTTTACAGTTTCGCTGCCTTTATTTACCTTGCTCTTCCTCCCACATCGCAAATTTTGCTCCCACAACAGTTTCGGTGGAAATAGTCGGCCTCGTAGCTAAAAGACCAGAACTTAAGGGAAGAAGAGCTGACTTTATCCTTAAGGCCCGTAGGATCTGGATCTGCGGCAGGGAGGAAGAGGTGGAGGGAAAAATCTGGGTGAGGAGTTACTCTTCCTTCAGGGACTGCGACTACGGCGACATAGTGAGAGTAAGGGGAAAATTGAGAAAACCCGGAGCCTCGAGGAAAGGATTCAGCTGGCAAAGATATCTTTCTTACCAGGGTATATGGGTGGAGATGAACGCAGTAAGAATGAAGGTGATAAAAAGAGGTGAGGGAAACCTTCTTTTGAGAGAAGCATATAGAAGCAGGGATTGGATGGCGAAGGTGATCGACTCCACCCTTCCCTTTCCTCATTCCTCCCTTCTTAAGGGAATTATGTTAGGAGACAGAACCTCCCTTTCTCCGAAGCTACAGGAGGAGTTCCTGAGAACCGGCACCGGCCACATACTGGTGGTAAGTGGACTTCATGTGGGCTTGATCCTGACCATTCTCCTTTTCCTCTTCAAAATCCTGGGCCTTTCTCCCAAGCTTAGCTACCTGTTGTCCATTCCTCCTTTAGTCTACTATGCCGTCCTCACTGGACTGCGGACCCCCGTGCTAAGAGCTACCCTAATGGCCACATTGGGTCTCTTCTCTTTTCTCATTGATAGAGACACCCACCCTCTGGTAATTTTGGGCCTCGCTGCCTTTATCATTTTGCTCTTCAGTCCTTTAAGCATTTTCACGGTGAGCTTTCAGCTTTCCTTTGTCACCGTTGGAGGGATAATTTGCCTCACCCCTTACTTAAGAGAAAGACTAAAGGGACTCCCCTTAAGATTAGGCGAGGCTTTAGCTGTATCCATAGCTGCTCAAATCTCCATCCTTCCCCTTCTGGCCTTTTACTTTAATCGAGTTCCCCTCATCGGAGTTTTGACCAATCTTCTCATCGGCCCCTTAATAGCAATTATCCTGGCCCTGGGTTTTTTGACCCTTGCCTTGAGCCTTGTAAGTCTTGATGTAGCTCAAATAATGGCCAATGCTAACTGGCTGGTCCTTAGCATTCTCCTGAAGATATGTAGCTTTTTCTCCTTTTCTCAATCAAAGATTTTTTCTAAGTTAGCCTGTCCTTCCACGGGTTCGTTTTCCTCATGGGTACTCCTTGCCTACTACTCGAGCTTGATCGTGATATTCCATTTTAGGCAGCTTCGGAAGCTCAGCTACTTTGTCAAGCGAGGTGCTAAGGAGGAGAAAAAGCGAGGTATTGAGAAAAATAAAGGAGAATAAGATGAGAGATTCTAAGAAAAAATGGAAACTGTGGCAGGGAATCAGCCTCAACGTCATCCTCTTAGGAGTGGTTAGCTTCCTCACCGATGTGAGCAGCGAAATGATTCACCCCCTTCTTCCCATGTTCATCGTCGCCCTGGGGGGAGGAGGTATGGCGGTAGGGCTAATTGGAGGATTAGGAGATAGCCTATCCAGCATATTGAAGGTCTTCGCTGGTTTTTGGTCGGATAAATCCGGAAGAAGAAAACCCTTCATATTCTTAGGCTATGCCTTATCCAGTATATGTAAGATCTTTCTGGCCTTCTCCACAATATGGCAGCATGTTCTCATCCTCAGACCAGCCGAAAGGGTTGGCAAGGGTCTTAGAACAGCCCCTCGAGATGCCATAATTGCCGACTCCTCAGTTGAGCAGAGGGGTAAGGCTTTCGGCTTTCACCGAGCTATGGATACTGCCGGAGCAATTGGAGGTTCGCTCCTCGCCTTCACCTTTTTCTACTTCTTAGGTCTGGACTATAAGATGATATTTCTTCTGGCGGGATTGGTTGGACTGTCCGCTCTTGTTCCTCTTTTTTGGGTGGGGGAGAAAAGAAGAGAGCCGAAAAAAGGCCTATCCTTAAGGATAGGCCTTAAGGGACTGTCCAAGCCCTTGAGGTGCTTCATATTAGTTGCCGTCCTCTTCAGCCTGGCTGACTTCAATTATATGTTCTTTCTCCTGAAGGTAAAAGAGGCTTTTGTCGGTCCTAAAATTTCGGTTGCCCTGCCGGTCCTCTTTTATGTGTGGTTCAACGTCATCTATACCCTCTTTTCCCTTCCTGTAGGAGTGGTTTCCGATAAGCTGGGAAGAAAACTTCCCATTATCTTAGGGTATTTTCTATTCGCAGCTACCTGTCTTCTCTTCACCTGGGCAAGATCCTGGGCTCATTTTTTGGCACTCTTCGGACTTTACGGGCTGGTCTACGCCTTAGTGGATGGGCAGCAACGTGCCTTTGTCTCCGATTTGGGCGGAAAAGAGCTGAGAGGTACCGCCTTAGGGACCTTTCATACCTCCATCGCCCTGGCTAATGTGCTGGACGGCCTCATCGCAGGGTATCTGTGGCAGTACATCAGTCCATCGGCAGTCTTTCTCTACGGAGCGGGAGTAGCCTTTCTAAGCGCCGGACTATTTACCGTGCTCAGCCTCAAGGGAATGTTTAAATAAGATTTAACACCTTCTCCAGATCTTTTGGTCTTTCTACTCCTATAGTTTTTGCTTTCCTGTCCATTCTGCGCATCAGCCCCTGAAGGACCTTGCCTGGCCCAACCTCTATGAAAATCTCCACTCCATCTGTGAGCAGTTTTCTCATGCAGTCCTCCCAAAGGATGGGATGGTTTAGTTGCCTTTTCAACGCCTCGCGAACCTCATCGCCAGTTGTGGCATAGCGAGCGAACACGTTGGTGATTATCTTACAGCGCGGATTAGAAAAAGAGGCTCTGTCCAGATTTTGGGAAAACCTTCGGGCAGCCTTATCCATCAAGGAGCTATGAAAGGGACCACTTACCGGAAGGGGTATTATCCTCCTGGCGCCCTTCTCTCTTAAGATATCCACCGCTTCCTTTATCTTACTTTTCCTTCCGGAGATGACGATCTGAAGAGGGGAGTTAAAGTTAACCGCCTCCACACCGTCTATATCCTGGCAAACTGATAACACCACCTCCCTCGGGAGTCCAATTATTGCAGCCATTCCGCCATCTACCTCTCTTGAGGCCTCATCCATTAACTCTGCCCGCTGGCGAACCAATCTCAAGGCATCAGCATAGTCCATAACCCCGGCAGCAACCATTGCCGTGTACTCACCAAGGCTATGTCCGGCTACCACATCAGGCTCCATTCTTTCCCTTAAAACCTCACAGATACCCCAGCTTACGGTCATTATAGCCGGTTGAGCGTTAAGGGTCTTTCTCAGCTCCTCCTCCGGTCCCTCAAAGCATAACCCCTTCAGATCAAATTTTAAGATCTTGTTTGCTCGATCAAAGACCTCTTTTACCCTCTCATAGGAGGTGTAGAACTCCCTTCCCATTCCCACGTACTGTGAACCCTGGCCAGGAAACAAAAAGGCTATTTTCCTCATGCTAAAGCCACCACCTCATCATCATCTTCTATCTTAATTATCCTTGAGCCAGTGGTATTCCTTCCGATAAGGGGGATATTTTTGGCTGCCAAACGAATGCTTTTGCCCTTGCGGGTGATCACCACAACCTCATCTTTCTCCCCTACCTTCTTTACCCCTACAACTTCTCCCTTATGGGAGACGAGCCGAATATCGATGATCCCCTTGCCTCCTCTTTTTGTCTTTCGATATCTGGAAAGAAGGGTCCTTTTCCCAAATCCCTTAGTGGTGACGGTAAACAAAGCCTCATCATCCTCCACGATGACAGCACCCCTTACCTCGTCTCCTTCTTCTAACTCAATTCCTTTTACCCCGGCCGAGCTTCTACCTGTAGGGCGAACATCCTTCTCGGAAAAGACTATGGCTCTTCCCCTTTTCGTGGACAGGAGTATGTCCTGTTTTCCCGAGGTCAACATGACCTTGATCAACTCATCCTCATTCTTTAAAGTGATGGCGATGATCCCCCCTTTTTTGGGACGTGAGTAAGCAGAAAGAGAGGTCTTTTTAACCATTCCTTTTTTTGTGACCATAAACAGGAACTTGTCCTCCTCAAGCCTTTCCACAGGAATGATGGTGCTGATGCTCTCTTCATTTTTCAGAGATAAGAAATTGACTATAGCTCTTCCCTTAGCCGACCGCTTCTTTTGGGGAATATCATAAGCCATAGCCCAGTGGACCCTTCCCGAGTTGGTAAAAAACAAAAGGATCGAATGAGTGCTGGCTAAAATTAAATCCTTTACGAAGTCCCCCTTTTCTAGAAGTATTCCACTCATCCCTTTTCCGCCTCTATTTTGCCGATTATAAGCCCTCAGAGGGGTATATTTTATGTAGCCCTGAGAGGTGAGGGTGATGAGGATATCTTCCTTTTTGATCAGGTCCTCCGGTCTGAATACCAACTTCTCTTCCCTTTCCTGAATGACGGTTCGTCTCCTATCTCCATATTTTTTCTTGAGCTCCAGGAGCTCTTCCTTGATGGTCTGCCAGATCTTCTCCTCGCTGGATAAAAGGGACCTCAGTCTATCTATCACCTTTAACGAGCTTTCATAGTCCCTTTCTATCTTATCCCTTTCCAGGCGGGTGAGCCGTTCAAGGCGCATCTCCAGGATGGCCCGGGCTTGCTCCTCGGAGATCTCCAAAAGCTCTATTAAGGATTTTCTGGCCTCCTGAGGTGAGGAAGAAGACCTTATGAGCTTAATTACCCTGTCCAGATCACTTAAGGCCTTTCTGAACCCCTCTAAGATACGGGCTCTCTTTTCCTCCTTTGCCAGCTCGAATTTGGTCCGACGGATGACCACCTCCTTGCGGTGTCTCAAATACAGCTTCATCGCTTGAGGAAGACTTAAAAGCTCGGGCTTTCCATCTACCAGGGCCAGCATGATTATTCCGAAGGTAATCTGTAGAGAGGTATATTTATAAAGTTGATTCAAGATGACCTCAGCTGATGCTCCCCGGGAAAGCTCTATGACCACCCTTATCCCACCCTTGTCTGACTCATCCCTTACGTTTCTTATCCCTTTTATTTTATCGTTTTGAGCCAACTCAGCTATTTCCTCAACCAGCTTTGCCTTATTCACCTGATAGGGAAGCTCAGTAATGATGATGTTTTCCCCTCCATCCGCATTTTCTATATCTACCTTCCCCCGCAATATTATCTTTCCCTTTCCCTTCTCATAAGCCTTCTCAATTCCATCCCTTCTCAGGATAATTCCACCGGTGGGAAAATCAGGACCCTTAATTATCTTTAAAAGTTCCTCAAGTGAGATTTGCGGATTCTCGATAACCTTTACGAGACCGTCCACCAGCTCACTTAGATTGTGAGGAGGAATATTGGTGGCCATTCCCACAGCTATTCCAGATGAACCATTTAATAAGAGATTGGGAAGCTTCGCCGGAAGAACTGAGGGTTCTTTAAGACTATTATCAAAGTTGGGGACAAAGTCCACCGTCTCCTTATCGAGGTCTTCAAGCATCTCCTCAGCTATGGCAGACAGCCTCACCTCTGTGTATCGCTGGGCAGCTGCAGGGTCTCCATCGACAGATCCGAAATTCCCCTGCCCATCAATTAAGGGATATCTCAAAGAGAAATCCTGGGCCATCCTCACCATAGCCTCATAAACGGCCATATCTCCATGAGGATGGTATTTCCCAAGCACCTCTCCCGTTACCCTGGCCGATTTCTTGTGGGGCCTGTTGTGAGCCAGGCCCAAATCGCGCATAGCGTAAAGTATCCTTCTCTGTACGGGCTTAAGCCCATCCCGTACATCGGGCAAGGCTCTTCCCACAATTACGCTCATAGCGTAGTTAAGGTAAGAGGTTCTCATCTCCTCTTCTAAGATGAGCGAGCTAATCCTGCCTTCCATAGCCATCTCCTGTAAAAATTAGGAACTTATATTTAAGGTCTACAGATGAAGCTACCTTCCCCTTTAAGTGCGTTATATATCTAAGTTCGTCACTTCCTTAGCATGTTCCTCTATAAATTTTCGTCGTGGCTCTATATCTTCTCCCATTAAGATGGTGAATAATCTGTCTGCCTCTATAGCATCATCTATGGATACCTGATAAATGGTGCGAGTTTGAGGATTCATAGTCGCTTTCCATAACTGATCGGGATTCATCTCTCCCAACCCCTTATATCTTTGAACCTCCATTTTATCATCCCCTAACTTTTCTTTCAGCCTCTTGAACTCCTCATCGGTGTGGAGAAAATATTCCTTGCCTTTGTTCTTCACCCTGTAAAGAGGAGGCTGGGCAATGTAAATATGGCCTTCCTTGATCAGCTGAGGCATATACCGGTAGAAGAAGGTGAGCAGGAGCGTGCGGATGTGAGCTCCGTCTATATCGGCATCGGTCATAAGGATGATCTTGTTGTACCTTAACCTGGATAGGTCAAATTCCTCCTTAATTCCCGTTCCTATGGCCGTAATCATGGACTTTATTTCTTCATTGTTCAAAACTTTTAGTAGATGAGTCTTTTCCACGTTGAGGATCTTTCCCTTCAGGGGAAGGATGGCCTGAAAGCGCCTGTCCCTTCCTTGCTTAGCCGAACCACCTGCCGAATCTCCCTCTACTATATATAGCTCATTTCTCTGGGGGTCATCTTCTGAACAGCCAGCAAGTTTTCCGGGAAGGCTTCCGCTCAAGGTCTCCCTTTTGCGGGTTATCTCCCTTGCTCTCTGAGCTGCCAGGCGCACCCGAGAGGCAGAGATCGCCTTTTGAACGATCAGTCTGGCAAGGGAAGGATTCTCCTCTAAGAAACGAAACAGGTTCTCGTAGACGATGGACTCCACGATTCCCTTCACTTCACTGTTGCCCAGACGGGTCTTTGTTTGCCCCTCAAACTGGGGATTGGGCATCTTTATGCTGAGAATAGCCGTAAGGCCTTCCCTTATGTCCTCTCCCTGGAGGGAGGCTTGCCTGCTGTTTTTCTCTCGAGCGGCATATTCATTGACCACCCGGGTAAGGGCAGATTTAAATCCAGAAAGATGAGTTCCTCCTTCCTCGGTGTTGATGTCGTTGACAAAGGCGAATATATCCTGGATGAAGCCTTTGTTATACTGAATGGCTACCTCCAGATCTATCCCGTCTCTGGCATCCCTAAGATAGATTGGCTCATCAAACAGGACCTCCCTGTTCTCGTTCAAGTGCTTGACAAACTCCTTGATTCCCCCTTCATATTGGAAGCTCTCCCTTTTCCCCGTCCTTTCATCCTCTATTTCTATCCTTATCCCCTGATTCAAGAAGGCAAGTTCCCTCAAACGGGAGGCTATTCTTTCTTCCTCAAATTCTATGGAACCGAAGATCTCCTGATCGGGTTTAAAGGTTATCTCCGTACCCCTTTTATCCTGGGGAACCTCACCTATACATTTTACCGGTGTTACAGGTTTGCCTCTCTCATAGCGTTGATACCAGAGCTTGCCACTGCGGGCTATCCTTGCCTCAAGGTATTCCGAGAGGGCGTTTACCACGGAAACACCTACTCCATGAAGACCTCCGGCTACACGGTAGATCTTATCATCGAACTTTCCCCCTGCATGAAGGGTAGTCATCACCAGCTCTAAGGCGGACTTTTTATAGAGAGGATGGATATCCACCGGAATTCCCCTTCCATCGTCGACCACGGTGATGCTGTTGTCGGAATGGATGACCACCTTTATATTTCGACAGTAGCCAGCCAGAACCTCGTCAATGCTGTTGTCCACTACCTCGTTTACTAAGTGGTGCAGACCGCGAGGCCCGGTACTTCCGATATACATACTGGGCCTTTTGCGCACCGCCTCCAGGTCCTTTAGCACCTTAATTTGCCTCGCTCCGTAACTTTCTTCCATCCTCACTCCCTCTTAAAGCTTCCTATTTTTCTGTATTTTTGCCATCTTCTCTCAATTAGTTCATCCAGGGATAGCTTCCTTAGCTCCCTTAAGTGTTTAATTATTGCCTGCTTGATATTTGCCGCCGTTTTCTCGACATTCCTGTGGGCTCCTCCTCTTGGCTCAGGGATGACCTCATCTATTATTCCCAGCTTCAAAAGGTCCTGTGAGGTAAGGTGCAGAGCCTCAGCTGCTTCCTCCACCTTTTCCTGATCTTTCCAGAGGATGGCGGCACAACCTTCCGGAGAAATCACCGAATAAATCGCGTTTTCCAGCATTAAGATCTTATCTCCCACTCCAATCCCCAAGGCTCCTCCACTTCCTCCCTCTCCAATTACAATCGCCAGAATGGGCACTTTCAGCTGAGACATCTTCTCAAGGTTAGCGGCTATTGCTTCGGCCTGTCCCCTTTCCTCGGCTTCAATCCCCGGATAGGCGCCGGGAGTGTCGATGAAGCTGATGATGGGTTTTTTAAACTTCTCCCCGAGGCTCATCAGCCTCGATGCCTTTCTATACCCTTCGGGATGAGCCATACCGAAGTTTCTGAAGAGGTTCTCCTTGACCGACTCTCCTTTTTGGTGACCAATGAAGACTATTCCTTCCCCCTCGATCTTAGCTAAACCTCCCACGATGGCTTGATCATCTGAATATAACCTGTCTCCGTGAAGCAGCAGGAGGTCATCAAAGATTAACTTGGCCAAGGTCAAGGATTTTGGACGATTGGGATGTCGAGCCAATTGAACCCGTTGCCATGGAGTAAGATGAGAGAAAATCTTTTCCTGAAGCTCTCTTGAACGGGACTGAAGGCGCTTTATCTCCTCGGTAAAGTCAAGTCCCTCCTTTTCGGTGAGCCTCTTTAACTCCTCGATCTTGCGCTCCAGCTCAGCAATCGGCTTTTCAAAATCCAGATTATACCTGTTTGTCTGGGTCATCTTTCAAAATTTCCCACAGTAGCTGATTCTAAATATTCTATTGCTGGAGGAGGGATAACACTGGGTCAAATCCCTAAGGTCAAACTCTAAGCTAAACTCAGGTGTATACTGCCATCTAAAGCCAAGGTTAAACTCTCCTCCTGATTTTCTGTAAAGCTGATCGGAGTCAATATTTTTGAAGAGGTCTGAATATTTAATCTGTCCATGGAAAATATCGTTGTACTCAAGTTTTACCATTATCTTGGGGGTCAGCTGAACATCCGCCGCCAGAAATGCGGAGATGCTGCTTTTTCCAGGATCGTTTTCCAGTGAATGGTTAATTCCCCCATGAAGGTAAAACCCTTTAAGCTCTTTGCTGACCGTAAGAAAAAACCCTAAGGAGTTGGTCTGATAGAAACTGCAGTTGTCCTTGACGACACCTTCT
>QMPZ01000037.1 GCA_003648815.1 Candidatus Aerophobota bacterium
ACCCACGCAAATTTTCAAGGGGCAAAAATTGACACAACCTTTAAAAAGGATAAAATAATATGTTGGGGAAGCTATGATGGGTCAGGATAAGATCATTATAAAAGGGGCAAGGGAGCATAACCTCAAGAACATCGACCTTGAGATCCCACGTAATAAATTAGTCGTAATCACAGGGTTAAGCGGCTCGGGGAAGTCTTCCTTGGCCTTTGATACCCTGTACGCTGAGGGCCAGCGCCGCTATGTGGAGTCTCTTTCCAGTTATGCTCGCCAGTTTTTAGAGCAGATGTCCAAACCAAAGGTGGACCATATTGAGGGTCTGTCCCCGGCCATCTCCATTGAGCAACGTAAGGCCTCAAGCAATCCCCGGTCCACCGTAGCCACCCTCACCGAGATATATGATTATTTAAGGCTGCTCTTTGCTCACATTGGAGAACCACATTGTTACAGGTGTGGAAGAAAAATTCAGCCTCAAACGGTTGAGAGCATAGTGGATCAGATCATGCAACTTCCAGAAGGTTCCTTGATTCAGGTTCTATCTCCCCTGGTAAGAGGAAGAAAAGGAGAGTACAGGGATCTTTTTGAGGAGATAAAAAGGGATGGGTATTTGAGGGTGAGGGTGGATGGAGAGATTCATCTGTTAGAAGAGGAGATATTCCTGGATAAGAACAAGAAACATACCATCGAGGTGGTCGTGGATAGGCTAAAGGTAAAAAAAGGAATAGAGTCTCGCCTGGCCGATTCAGTGGAGACGGCCACTAACCTTTCGGAAGGGCTGGTGTTAATTGTCCAGAAGACGGAGAAGGGAGAGAGGGAATACATCTTCAGCAGGCATTTTGCCTGTCCTCATTGCGGAATCAGCTACGAGGAGATTTCCCCCCGGATGTTTTCCTTTAACAGCCCATATGGAGCCTGCCCTGTCTGTAATGGACTGGGAACTCAGCAAACGATAGACCCGGATCTGGTGGTACCGGACAAGAATAAATCTTTAAGAGAGGGAGCCATCGTCCCCTGGGAGGAAGGAGTTGGATTCTATCGCTGGGCAAGGACAGCTTCTCGTTATTATTTCAGACAGCTTGCCTCAGTAGCTCAGCATTATAAGTTCTCCCTGGATACCCCTTTTAAGGACCTACCGCAGCAGATTCAGAGAATTATCCTTTATGGTTCAAATTCTGAGGAAATCAAGTTTACCGAGCACCGAGGAGGAGATTCTTATGAGTACTGGGCTCCTTTTGAGGGAGTAATTCCCAACCTGGAAAGAAGGTTTAAGGAAAGCGATTCAGATTACGTTAAGGAGGAAATCCTCAAGTATATAAGAGAGACCCCCTGTCCGGAATGTGAAGGGGCACGTCTTCGCAAGGAAAGCCTGGCTGTGACCATCAGGGGAAAATCCATCTATGACGTGGTCAGGATGAGCGTTAAGGAATGTGAGGAGTTTTTCTCTCAGCTGAAGCTGTCTCCTCGCGAAGAACTGATCGCTGGGGAGATCCTGAAGGAGATAAGAAAGAGGCTGAAGTTTATGGTCAGCGTTGGATTGGATTACCTCACCTTGGATAGGAGGGTGAGTACCCTCTCGGGAGGTGAAGCTGAGCGCATTCGCTTAGCCACTCAGATAGGGTCTGGTCTGGTAGGGGTAATTTACATTCTGGATGAGCCCACCGTCGGGCTGCACTACAGGGACAATCAAAGATTGATAAACACCTTAAAGGAGCTGCGTGACCTGGGCAATACCGTTATAGTGGTCGAGCACGATAAATCCACCATCGAGGCAGCTGACCATATAATTGACCTGGGTCCAGGTGCAGGCAAACACGGAGGAGAGGTGGTAGCGAGCGGTCCCTTAGAGAAGATTCTTTCTTGCCCACGTTCTCTGACCGGAAAATATCTTAAAGGTGAGCTCAAGATTCCTCTTCCTCCAGTTCGCCGCCGCCCCAAAGATGGTCAATACCTTAAGATCATCGGAGCTAAAGAGCATAACTTGAAGGATATAGATGTTAAGATTCCCTTAGGCACCTTTGTCTGTGTCACCGGAGTATCTGGCTCGGGGAAAAGCACGCTGGTGGAGGAGATACTTTACAGGGCGTTAGCCCGCCATTTTTACAAGAGCAGGGTAAAGCCAGGAAAGCACGAACGAATAGAAGGAGTCGAGTACATCGACAAGGTAATAGTGATTGATCAATCTCCTATCGGGAGGACTCCTCGCTCCAATCCCGCCACCTATACAGGTCTCTTTACTCCTATAAGAGAGCTCTTCTCCAAGGTGGAGGAGGCAAGGATGAGGGGATATAGACAGGGAAGGTTTAGTTTCAACGTAAAGTGGGGAAGGTGTGAGGCCTGTAAGGGTGAGGGAACGATTAAGATAGAGATGCAATTTCTTCCTGATGTATATGTGCCCTGTGAGGTGTGCAAGGGAAAGCGTTATAATAAAGAGACGCTGCAGATAAAATATAAGGGAAAGAACATCGCCGATGTGCTGGAGATGACCGTGGAGGAGGCCTTAAAGTTCTTCCGCAACATTCCCCAAATAAGGAGCAAGCTCAAGACCTTATATGACGTAGGATTGGGATATATTCAATTGGGCCAGCCCGCTCCTACTTTATCCGGAGGCGAGGCACAGAGGATAAAGCTATCCAGGGAGCTGTCCAAAAAGAGCACGGGAAAGACCCTCTACATTCTCGACGAGCCCACTACTGGTCTTCACTTCGCTGATATAGAAAAGCTTCTCAATGTACTGAACAGACTGGTGGATAAGGGAAATACTGTTCTGGTCATCGAGCACAACCCTGATGTCATCAAGGTGGCCGATTATATCATTGATTTGGGCCCGGAAGGAGGAGATAGGGGAGGGGAGGTGGTCGCCTGTGGCACTCCCGAGGAAGTTGCCCGGAATCCTCGCTCTTATACAGGAAGAATGCTAAAGAAGATTTTAGAATGAGAAGATATATACCCATAGCCATAGCAACCTTTATCTGGATATGGCCACCTATTCTTATCAAGATGTTGAGCTTTCACTTTGATGCCTACACCCAGAACTTCTATCGATATCTTGCCGGAAGTTCCATTTTAATGGTAATCAACCTCATCTACCGAAAAAGAAAGTTGTTTAGTTCCTTAAAAAGGATAAAGAAGTTCATCCTTCCAGCAATGCTGGTATTTTTATATCAGATATCCTTTGTCGGAGGTATTTATCTTCTTACCCCCACGGTAGCCAGTCTCATCGGCAAATCAAGCGTGCTTTTCACCACTCTCTTTTCCTTTGTGCTCTTCTCAGATGAAAGAAAAATTATAAGGTCAAGGTCATTCATAGCTGGTTCACTGCTGGCCATTCTCGGTGTATATGGAGTGATAGCGGGAAGGGGGAGCGTAGAGCTGGCTGGCTTTAACCTGGGAGCGGTCTTGATCTTGATAGGTTCTGTTATGTGGTCGCTATACACCATAGTGGTGAAGGTGATGGTTCGGGAAGTAGACCCCTTTGAGTCGGCCAGTATCGTCTTTATGTTGTCCTTGCCGTTATTTTTTATCTTCGCCTTGCTATTCGGCGACATGAAAGCATTAAAGGTTGCCCCCAAGGGCATGGTCGCTATTTTGTTTTTGTCAGGAGCACTTTGCGTGGGCATAGCCAACGCCTTCAACTACAAGAGCATAAAGCTTATCGGGACCGTGATCAGTTCCAATCTCATCTTGCTGACTCCTTTTTTCACGGCAATAGCTTCCTACCTTATCTTCAAGGAGACCTTAAGCATCTACCAAATTCTGTCCGGGGCAGCTCTCTTAGCCGGCTGTTCCATTCTGGTAACGACAAACCGCTCATCGGAAAATAACCATAAGGCTCTTAATGGAAGGTGAGACTCTAATGAAGGAGGAGGCCAGAAGATGTGCTGAGTTAATTGAGAAATCCAAATTTATCGTCGCCCTCAGCGGCGCAGGAATTTCCACAAATGCGGGTATCCCTGATTTTAGGGGTCCTTCCGGAATATATACTACCGGAAGGTATGATGCGGAAAAGGTCTTCAAGATAAGCTGCTTTCTTGAAGACCCCAGGCCATTCTACGATTTTGCAAGGGATTTTGTAAAAATGGCCGAGAGGATAAAGCCAACCTTTACCCATTTTTTTCTTGCCGAGCTCGAAAGAAGGGGTAAAGTTAAAGGAGTTATCACCCAAAATATCGACGTCCTGCATCAAAGGGCGGGCTCCAGGAATGTCTTAGAGCTTCACGGAAGCTTCTGGGAAAGTTACTGTCTGAAGTGCAAAAAGGAATTTTCCTACGAGGAGATGAAAAAGAAGGTCTTCGAAGAGCAGGTTCCAAGATGTAGGTGCGGAGGGGTGATAAAACCAGACATCGTATTCTTTGGAGAGCCGGTAAAGCATTTAGATAGGGCAGAAGAGCTTGCTCTTCAGTCGGATCTTTTTTTCGTCATTGGCTCTTCTCTTACTGTTTATCCTGCGGCGATGCTTCCTGATCTGACAAGGGGAAAGCTTGTCGTGGTGAACAAGGGGCAGGTAAACATCACCTCGGACAAGGTTGAGTTATTTGTCAGAGAGGACATCGATGATTTCTTTAAAGAAGTATCTTCGATGATGGAATGAGGTTCACCTATGAGGCTTGTAAGTGCCTGTCTTTTAGGGATAAGGTGCAGCTGGGACGGAACGGACAAATACAAAAATGAGAAGGTGATAGCTCTTTTAAAGAAAGAGGTCTTGATTCCCATTTGTCCCGAACAGCTTGGAGGTCTTGGAACCCCACGGATCCGTCAGGAAATTCAAAACGGCACAGGAGAGGAGGTTTTGGATGGCAAAACCAGGGTAAAGAATGAAGCTGGCGAGGACGTCACCCGACAGTTCATAAGGGGAGCTAAGGAGGCGCTAAGAATCGCCAGGCAATACAATATCAGGGAGTTCATTGGAAAGTCCAGGAGTCCATCCTGTGGCTGTGGTCTGATCTACGACGGAAGCTTTACTGGAAAGCTAATCAAGGGGGATGGAGTGACCGTTGCTCTCTTCAAGAGGAACGGAATTAAGGTAATCAGCGAAGAGGAGGTATCGGATGAGCCCCCGAGAAAGGGTTAGAAAAGCGATAAGTCACCAGGAAGCTGACCGCATTCCCGTTGACCTTGGCTCAACCCTGGTGACGGGCATTCAGGCGAGCACTTATGCGAAATTAAGGAGGGCGCTTGGCTTGAAGGATGAGCCGGTAAAGATAGCCGACCCTTTTCAGATGCTATCCTATGTCGAGATGGAGGTGATAGAGAGGCTGGGAATAGATACCATAGGACTGTGGCTTCCCACCACCATCTTCGGGTTCAAGAGGGAGGGCTGGAAACCCTGGAGGCTATTTGACGGAACAAAGGTGATGGTGCCGGAAAAGTTCAATACTACCACGGATGAGAAGGGAAATATATATCTTTATCCCGAGGGAGACACCTCAGCTCCTCCCAGCGGAAAGATGCCCCAAGGAGGTTATTACTTTGACGTCATAGTGCGTCAGGAAGCCATCGATGAGGAAAAGCTTGATCCCGAGGAATGGGTGCGGCAGCAGTATTCGGTCTTCTCCGAAGAAGAGCTAAAATACTTGGAGAGGACGGCGGATGCCCTCTACAAAAATACGGAGCTTTCCATCGTGGGCGAATTTGTAGATGCGGGATTTGGAGACATCGCCTTGGTGCCGGCTCCTATGGTTAGATACCCAAAAGGGATCAGAGATCCTCAAAGGTGGATTATGGCTCACCTCGAGCATCCCGAGTATATCAAAGGGATATTTGAACTTCAATGTGAGATAGCCTTAAAGAATCTTGAGCTCTCATATGAAGCTGTAGGTGATAAGATAGATGTGATTATGGTCAGCGGAACGGACTTTGGCACTCAAAGCGGCCCTTTTATATCACCGGATATGTATCGCGAAATTTACAAGCCCTTTCATAAGAGGATAAACGACTGGATCCATAAGAACACCTCCTGGAAGACCTTTTATCACAGTTGTGGATCCATTGTCGCCTTCTTAGATGATTTTGTGGAGGCAGGAGTAGATATCTTAAATCCCGTTCAGACATCAGCCAAGGATATGGATCCAAAAATGCTTAAAGAAAGATATGGAGATAAACTGGTCTTCTGGGGCGGTGGGGTGGACACTCAGAGAACACTTCCCTTTGGAAGTCCCGAGGAGGTGAGAAGGCAGGTGAGTGAGCGATGCCGGATATTCGGGAAGGGAGGAGGTTACGTCTTCAGCGCCATACACAATATTCAACAAAAGGTCCCCATAGAAAATCTTATGGCTATGTTTGAGGCAGTGCGAGAGTTCAGATATTAATAATTTTAGAGGGAGAAAGGATGAGATGAACACCAAACAGATAATGGAGCTGGACAAAAGGTATGTGATGCATACCTATGCCCGCATTCCCTTAGTCGTGGATAGGGGAGATGGGGTAAGGGTCTGGGACAAGGATGGCAAGGAATATCTCGATTTCATCTCCGGAATAGGAGTAAATGCCGTTGGTCACTGTCATCCGAAGATATTAAGCGCCTTAAAGGAGCAGTCTCAAAAGCTTCTTCATTGTTCCAACCTTTATTACATCGAGCCCCAGGCAAAACTTGCAGAAAGACTGTGTAGCCTGTCCTTTGCCGATAAGGTTTTCTTCTCAAACTCAGGAGCTGAGGCTAATGAGGCGGCTATAAAGTTGGCTCGCAAGTTCGGGGCAAGAAAAGCCGGTGAGGGAAACTGTTATGAGATAATCACTATGAAGAACTCCTTCCATGGCAGAACTTTAAGCACCTTGGCGGCGACGGGACAGACCAAGTACCAGAAGGGATTTTCTCCCCTGCCATATGGATTTAAATACGCCCCCTTTAATGACCTGGACGAGGTTAAGAGGCTTGTTTCTGAAAAGACCTGTGCTGTAATGCTGGAGCCCATTCAGGGCGAGGGTGGGATAAACGTGGCTAAGGCAAGTTTTCTTGAGAACTTGCGGAAGTTCTGTGATGAAGAGGGAATCCTTTTAATCTTCGATGAGGTTCAATGTGGATTGGGCAGGACGGGAAAGCTTTTTGCTTATCAGCATTACGGGGTTGAACCTGATATGATGACCTTGGCCAAGCCCTTGGGAGGGGGTCTTCCCATTGGGGCGACCTTAGCTAAGGAAGAGGTTGCCTCCTGCTTTGAGCCGGGAAATCATGCCTCCACCTTTGGGGGGAACCCCTTGGTCTGCGCGGCTGCTTTAGCCTTCTTAGAGATCGTGGAAGAAGAGGGACTGGTGGAGAGGGCGAAGAAGATGGGGACCTATTTCAAGGATAAACTGAAGAGATTGAAGGAAAGGTTTTCCTTCATCCGAGAGATTCGAGGAAAGGGCTTGATGATCGGTGTGGAGCTGGAATTTGAGGGGGCGGAGATTGTGAAAGAGTGCCGAAGGGAAGGACTTTTGATCAACTGCACCTCTGAAAATGTCCTGCGCTTTCTCCCTCCTTTGATCGTGGAGGAGGAGGACATCGATCGAGCGTTCGAAATCTTAAATAAGGTCTTTTCCAGGGTATGCTGAAGGAGGTGAAAGATTATGGAACTGACTGCGGAGAAATTGGCCAATATGATAGACTATGCCTGTCTTAAGCCAAACGCCACCGAGGAGGATGTGCTGAGGTTTTGCCAGATCGCGAAAAAATACAGGTTCAAGGCAGCTCATATACTTCCCACGAACCTGCCCATAGTGGTGAGACAACTGAAAGATAGTGGAATAAATATCGGGGTACCGGTGGGTTTTCCTTTTGGAATAACCTTTCCAGAGGTAAAGGCTTTTGAGGCGAAAAAAGCTGTCGACATGGGGGCTCAGGAGATCGATATGGTGATAAACATAGGAGCCTTAAGGTCTAAAAGATATAAGCTCGTCTACGAAGACATCAGGGGAGTGGTGGAGGCGGCAAAGGAGAGCATCGTCAAGGTAATTCTCGAGATCCATTATTTGAGCGAGGAGGAAATAGTTAAGGGATGCCAGATCAGCAAGGAGGCAGGAGCACACTTTGTAAAAACCTCCACCGGCTTTACTCCTCATGAGCTGAAGGTCGAGGAGATCAGGTTAATGCGAAGGACGGTAGGTCCCAAGATGGGGGTGAAAGCCGCCGGCGGAATAAGGGATATAGATCTTTGTCTTTCCCTGATAAAAGCAGGAGCCAACAGGATTGGTACAAGTCGAGGAGATCAATTGGTTGAGGAGTTTAAGGAGAAATACGGCGGAAAGGTGCTACTGGAAGAGGTGGAGGAGAAAGCTTGAAAGTTGAAGGATATATCCTGGCTCATGACCTGGGAACTACCGGAAATAAGGCAACGCTTTATTCTACAGGGGGACGTCTTTTGGCAAGCTCCTTTTATCCTTATGAAACTTACTATCCTAAGGTGAACTGGGCAGAGCAGGATCCACGTGATTGGTGGCGAGCAGTTTGTATTTCCACAAGGGATTTGCTCAAATCCGCCAGAATATCCAAAAAGGACATTGTCGGTATCAGTTTTAGCGGGCAAATGATGGGGTGTCTTCCAGTGGACAGGAAAGGAAGAGCTCTCAGAAATTCCATCATTTGGGCGGACCAACGGAGCATAAAGCAGGCGGAGGAAATCAGAAAGAGGATAGGTGATGAAGTATACAAAATTACCGGCCACCGTATCAGCCCCACTTATTCGGCAGCGAAGATAATGTGGCTCAGGGACAATGAAAGGCATCTTTTCGATCAAACATACAAATTCCTGCACGCCAAAGACTACATCATCCACAAGCTCACCGGAAAGTTTGTCACCGACTATTCCGACGCCTCGGGCATGAACCTGCTCGATATTGAGAAAAGACAATGGTCTGAGCAAATGCTAAGGATAACAGGGATTCCCTTAGAGAAGATGCCTTCCCTTCACCCTTCCACAGACGTGGTCGGCGAGGTTAGCAGGGAGGCAGGTGAGCAAGCTTATCTTAGACCTGGAACACCTGTGGTGATGGGAGGAGGGGATGGGCCTTGTGCTGCGGTTGGAGCAGGAGTGGTAAGGGAGGGAAGTTGTTATAACTACATTGGCTCTTCGTCCTGGATTGCCTTAGCGAGCAAAAGACCGTTTTACGATCCCCAAAGGCGAACATTTACCTTCTGTCACTTAGACCCTCATATGCTTATGCCTACCGGTACTATGCAAACTGCAGGGGCATCCTACCAGTGGCTCAAGGAAAATATCTGCCAGATCGAATGCTGTGCTGCACAGAAGATGGGCATGGACCCTTATGAAATTATGAACTTGAAGGCGGAATCAGCTGAGCCCGGGGCAAAGAACCTCCTTTTTCTGCCTTATTTGATGGGGGAGAGAAGTCCACACTGGAACCCTAAGGCCAAGGGGGTGTGGATAGGGTTGACCTTAACTCATAAAAGGGAAGATCTCATCAGATCAGTCCTGGAAGGAGTGGCCTTTAATTTGAGAATTATTCTGGATGTATTTGAGGAGCAGGGTGCGAGCGTTGAGGAGATCAGGGTAATAGGGGGAGGAGCGAAGGGGAAACTTTTGCGACAGATTATGGCTGATGTGTATAATAAGAGGATCTTAAAGCCTTCTTTATTAGAGGAGGCTACCTCCTTAGGAGCCGCCATCGCCGGGGGAGTTGGGCTTGGCATCTTTAAGGATTTCACCGTAGCGGAGAGGTTGATAAAAATTGTGGAGGTTCACCATCCTCGTCCAGAGCTGCAGGCAAAATATGAAAAACTATATGGTATCTTTAAGGATGCCTACAAGGCTTTAGTACCTATTTATGAGCGAATAGCCGGCTTGAGGTAAAGTTGGCTTCCTCAAGATCCTGGAAGGAGAGAAAGCCTCTTTTTTTGTTTTATCCGCATCTAACCTGAAGACGAAGAATTTTTCAAGGTCTTTCTCCTGAGGATTCTCTTATGATCAACTTCGGCTTTAAGATTATATCCTCGGGAGAAATCTTAGTGCATCCGGTCTGCCTTATCTCTTTTAAAAGGGTCTGGCAAGCTAAGGTGCCCATGGCGTAGCTGGGCTGACTTACGGTGCTCAGGGCAGGCTCGGTCAGAGGAGCCCATACGGGATCGTCAAATCCGATTATCGCCATCTGCTCAGGGATTTTTACCTTCTTTTCCCTTAAAGCCAGAAGAGCTCCACTGGTCATAGGCTCATTGCACACAAAAAGAGCGGTGGGAGGGTTCTTCATCCTTAAAAACTCCAGAGCTGCCTCTTTTGCCTTTTCCCTTCGATAATCTCCCTCTTTTATGAGTTTCTCGTCTACGGGAAGGCCGTTTTCCTTGAGGGCTCTCTTATATCCAGCTAATCTTTCCTCGCTGGTCATCACTCCTTTCAGGCCGGTGATGATTCCTATGCGGCGATGTCCTGAGCTGATAAGGTAGTTTACCGCCTCATAGGAGCCGGCCTCATTGTCCACTATAACCGTGGGCACCGCAAGGCCTCTTATCTTTCTATCCACCAGCACCAAGGGCATTCCGCCCCTTGATAATTTCTTAAGATAACTATAATTTCCCGTGGAGGGGGAGACGATTAGACCATCCACACCCCGTTCATATAAAGCTGAAAGGTAACTTCGCTCCTTTTTTGGGTCCTCATCGCTGTTGCACAAGATCACGCTATATCCACTTTGGTTGGCCACATCCTCAATTCCCCGGACAAGTGTGGTGAAGAAAAAGGAGAGCACATCCGAGATGATCACTCCAATGGCCTTGGTTTCCCGAACCCTGAGTCCCCGGGCGATGATATTCGGCCTATAGTTTAGTTTTTCAGCAGCCTTGAGTACCTTGGACTTGGTCTCCTCGCTAAAGTAGCCGTAATTTCCCAGGACCCTGCTGGCCATGGTCACGGAAACCCCTGCTTCCTTAGCTACATCTTTTAACGTCGTTCTCTGCTTCATTATTATATCCGCTGGTATATCGTTTTACGATAGCATTTTACATTAACTTTGTTTTTCGTCAAGCTCTCTTCTTTCTGTTTAT
>QMPZ01000038.1 GCA_003648815.1 Candidatus Aerophobota bacterium
GAATATTATATAGCATATATCGAGAAAATGTAAAGAAGAGATAGCAGAAGGACTACTATATCCAGTTTGATATTATAGCACATTTCTGACAATTGGCAAGGAATCACATCAAATCATCTATAACAGTGACATTTGTCCGCCTTCTCAATTTTGGTTATCTCCAGTATAACCGAAAAGCTATAACTGGCAAGCATTTTCTGAGGTATGGGGACATATGTCACTATTTTAAATGATTCGACACGGATATTGACATAAATTAATTTATTCATATAATTTATATGAGTATTTGTTCATATAGTCATAAAATGAGAAAAGTAAGCAAATGAAAAATAGTCATCCTGTCAAAAGTTGAAGAAAATAAAGCAATTGCTGATTAGAATTAATTGTAGAAAGAAGATCAGTGTAACAAGGAGGTAAATAAATGGCAGTTAATTGGTATCCAATAATTGATGAGGAAAAGTGCATTGGATGCTTTCAGTGTGTCGATTTTTGTCCTCACGGAGTTTTGGCAAAAGCTGATGGAAAACCTAAGGTGGTAAAACCCGAGGATTGTGTTGAGTTTTGTCGTGGCTGTCAGAAAGTCTGTGATCAGGGTGCAATAACTTATTCTGGAGAAAACTAATTAGAGGAGGGATAAAATGGCCGAAGAGAAAAAGAAAAGAGGGCTTCTTTTCTGTGTGTGTCTTGGGATCTGTCCTTCATTTAAAGATACAAATGAGTATGAAGTTTTAAATGCCATAAGAAGGGAAAAGTTGGTTGACTGGGTTGGAGTTCATCCTCAGCTTTGTAGCACAGATGGGGATGAGTACCTAAAAGCTTTACTCAGTAATAGCAATGTAGGTGAGCTTTATGTTGCAGGATGTGACCCTGTTATGCAAAAAAAGATGTTTAGAGATGCTTTTGATGCAGCAGGGTTTGACAGGGACAAGCATATCGGAATTGAGGTAAGGAATATGAAGACAGAGGAGGTAATTGAAACTATAAAAAAACTATCCAGGAAAGAGATAAAAAGATGTAGAAAGGTACTTCCAGGAAGCTACCTGGCAAAGTGTCATCCACTTTCAGCAGAATCTCTTAGATTATGTGAGAAAAAATGACAGGGGAAAAATCTCTTGTGAGATAAAGAGTATATTCGCGGGTTCTGACAGATACTTTGCCTCGATGAGGGCGAAAGAAGTTATGCAAAGGTATGAAAGCATCTATCCTAAATTCACCCAGAGCTGGAGGAGGAACTGGAGGATGCCCTTATCTTTTTTCTTTTCCAGCAGTTCATAGAAAAAAGATAAGAACCACTAAACAACCTTGAAAGATTCAATGAAGATAAGAAGAAGGAGAAGGGTGATAAGGATATTTCCTGATGGGGAAGCCTGTCTTCGTCTTATCTGTGCTCTTTGTATAGAACAAAATGAGCCTCGGATTAATCCCTTAGAATTAAGGACGAGTAAGTGAATTTGGCTTATTTTCTCCTGGTTTTTGAAAGAGCAAAGGGACGAGGAGAGTTTGTTCAACTTTTCTCCTCAGGTATATCTTCCCTTATCTTGGAGGAAATTTACAGAAAATTTTGGATTTGACAGAGCCCTCTTACGAGATTACCATCGCCAAAGAGGGAGTAGATAAGAAGCCAACTTTGGATTTTGATGAAGAGGATGTAGAACGTATTTCAAAGAAGATCGTGGAAGAAGTCTCTAAACTACCTGAAAGAAAGAGGATAGAATAATTTAATAGGGAAAGACAAAGTCTTACGAGAGATTTTCGTGGATTCTTTATTGACAGTATGTATTTGTCGTCATATCCTGCGTTGTTCTTTACCACAATACGTTAGCTCCAATAATGTAGGTAAATCTTGACCAATTTTCACCAGGATATCCAGTTAACTCTTACATTTCCCATTTTTATTTTCCAAAAAGCCAACTCCACCTTGCTTTTGGGGGCAAAATCAATAGTAGCAAAGCTAAGACAAATTAGCAGCTTTCTTTTTCATCTCATCCAGAGTGGATTTGAGGTATTTATTTGACTCCTCCATCAATTGAATGGCTTTTTCCAAGTTTTTTACTATGTCTTCTGAAACATCTTTCCTGATCCTTTCAAGCCATCTTTTATACTCATCTGTGTGCTCTTCATTGTGTTTTATCCAATGAGGAAGAAGTAGTTTCATTTTTTCTATGTCTTTTTTCATTTCTTGGCTTCCCTTAAAACAACAAAGTGATTTAAAAAATCAACTGCTTTCACCTGATACCCTTCTTCTAATCTTTTTGTCTCACCTAAAAGCTCTGAAACCTCAATTAAGTTGTGCTTCACCTTCATCTGAGCAGCTTCCTTCATGACAACTTCTCTCTTGCCCTCTTTTTCAATATAAACCTTAGATAAACACATTTCGCAACCTCTATTTTTTATTTCTTATAAGGTTTCCCACCCATTCCTTTCCAGCGCTCTGGTCATCTGAGCCAGGTGTCTTAAGATCTCCAGTAGTGGGCATAAAGAGAGCATTGCCGTAACCCACACAACCTGGACCACTCAGGTGGGTAAAGCTAAAGTCCATCAGTACCTTAGGGAACGCATCTAAGGGACAGGCGTGAGCATGCCCACCTGTCCCTATGAACGGATTTACGTACTCAATTGCTTTCCTGCCAAAGGAGAAGGATGAGCTTACCGCCACTATACTCGTGAGGATGATCAAGGAGCACAGGTAAGATGCTTTAAGCTTTCATTTATTCACCTTAATGGAATCGCTACTGCCTCACCTCAAAGCTTCCCCTCAATCGTATGTCCTCTGAGGAGCTTCCTATCATCACCTCAAAGATACCCGGCTCCACGACCAATTTCATATTGATATCGTAATAGGCGAGATCCTCCGGGGTAAGGGTGAAGCTCACCGTCTTCTTCTCACCTGCCTCAAGGGTTATCCTCTTGAAGGCTTTAAGCTCCTTCACTGGCCTGGCTATACTTGATACTGCATCGTGAAGGTAAAGTTGAACCACCTCGTCTCCTTTACAGCTGCCCACGTTCTCCACATCCAGGATGATATTAACCTTTCCCTCAGGGTCTATTTTCTCCGGATCTATCTTGAGGTTGCTGTACTCAAATTTCGTGTAGCTTAGTCCATAGCCAAAGGGAAACAGAGGCTGCCTTCCTCGAAGGTCAACATAGTCATCCACCCTTCCTGTAGGTTTGTGGTTGTAATAAAGTGGTAGCTGGCCCACCCTCTTGGGGAAAGTGATGGGTAGCTTTCCACCAGGGTTATAGTCACCAAACAGGACATCGGCGATGGCATTTCCTCCTTCCTCTCCTGGATACCAGGCCTCGAGCAGCGCCTCTACCTCATCCAACCAGGCGGTCATAGTGACGGCGCTTCCATTTATGAGCACCACCACAACAGGAGTTCCGGTCTTACATATCTCCTTGATTAAGTCCTCCTGCACGCCGGGAAGGTCCAGATCACACCTGTCCCTCTGTTCTCCCTCGGTCTCGGGCACTGAATTTCCCACGCACAATATGGCTACACTGGACCTTTTTGCTATCTTTATCGCCTCTTCAAAGCCTTGTCTGGAGCTTCCTGTAAGATCGCAGCCCTCGGCGAAATAAACCTGCGTATTCTTGGAGACCTTCCTCTTAATTCCCTCCAGAGGCGTGACCACCTTTATTCCATAGCCACTGTATCCTCCAAGCCTTACCTTGTTTGCATTAGGACCTATTACGGCAACCGAATTTAAATCTTTACTTAAAGGCAGGATCCCACTATTTTTCAACAGGACCATAGCTTCCCTGGCTGCTTTCAGGGCTAATTTTCTGTGTTCTTCACAACCACAGATCTTCTCCGCATAATCGGGGTCGACATAGGGCTCATCGAAAAGGCCCAGCCAGAACTTCACCCTCA
Source organism: Candidatus Aerophobota bacterium (assembly GCA_003648815.1). GTDB lineage: Bacteria > Aerophobota > Aerophobia > Aerophobales > B47-G16 > B47-G16. The sequence goes on from QMPZ01000038.1 coordinate 3,875, forward strand.
AGATCCTGCGAACCGCCTCATCTACCACCTTCTCGGAGAGCTTTCCTTCCCTGACTAACCCAAGAATCTCCTCAAAGCAATCACTTTCGGGTAGCTCCATGTCCAGACCTGACTCCAAGGCCTTTTTGGCAGCCTCAGCTTTTGTAGCGGCAACCTTATGTTTGGTATATAGATGTAGCACAGAGCCGTAATCGGAGACCACATATCCCTTAAAGCCCCACTCTCCCCTCAGAACATCATTGAGGAGCCATTTGTTAGAGGAGCAGGGCACACCATCAATGGAGTTATAAGCGGCCATAAGGGATAACGCTCCTGCCTTCTCAACGCTGGCTTTAAAGGCAGGAAAATAAACTTCCCTTAAGGCTCTTTCGGAGAAGTGAATCTCATAACTATCCCGGCCGCCATCTCCAACGAAATTGGCCACGAAGTGCTTGGGAGTGGTTACCACCTTTTGACCCTGAAGGCCCTCAATGAAGGAGACGGCCATGACAGAGGCAAGGTAAGGGTCTTCACCGTAGGTCTCTTCAGTCCTTCCACATCTTGGATCTCTGGCGATGTTGATGGTTGGTGAGAGAGCCTGATGAATGCCGCGTGCCCTTGTCTCCTTTCCGATTGCTGTAGCGACTTCTCTCATTAAATCTGGGTCCCAGGTGCTGGCCAGGGCTATTGACTGAGGAAAGCTCGTACAACCCTTAGCCATGCAACCGTGTAGACATTCATCGTGGATTATCACGGGTATCTTCAGACGAGTCTTCTCGAGGACAAATCTTTGCATTTCATTGGCAAGTTCTGCGCTTTCTCTTGGAGAAAATGACCTCAAGGCACAGCTTAGCTCACCTACGGCATATCCTTCTCCTTCTAAGATTGCCTCTCTCCAGTGCTTTCTCCAGTAATTGGCTGAAAGAGACTCTAAGATATCCCTTTCCCCGAAAACTGCTCCCAAGAATATCTCCCCGAGCCTTTTTCTCTGATCTTCCGGAAGCTCCTCAAAAAGCTCGGAAAACATCTTCCACACACGAAGCATCCTCGCCTTTAATTGACCCACTTTTTCCTCCAGAGTCATCCTGGAAAGCAGGTCCTCAACCCTTTTCTCCACCGACAAATTAGAATCCAGGTAAGGCTCAGCTTTACTCATGTTAATTTCTCCTTTCATTTATGGATTTTGTTTTTTCTCATTTGAACAATGAGGAAAAGAACTTATTTTTTTATCTTTCACTCGCCCTCGTACTTCAATGCTCTAAACGAGAAGAAAATTAATTTGTCCGCAAGCAGTTGAAGAAATTAAGAATAAAAGGACGAATACTTCTTCATGGCTCTAAATAAAGCTTCAATATTTTCCAAACTTACATCCGGGGTAATGCTGTTTGTCGGTGCTAAGATAAACCCGCCCTCTTTTGATCCAAAAAGTTTAACTGCCCTTTCGACATCTCTTCTTATCTCCTCAGGTTTTTTCTTGGATAAACTTTGCACATCGCATCCCCCGAAAAAGCAAATGTCCTCTTTGAAGTTGTTCACAATTTTTTCGATGTCCATGAGATATGGATTTCCGAGATGCAGGACATCCAATCCTAATTCGACAAAATCTGGAATGATGTCCTCAATATAGCCGCAGGTGTGAAGCAGCGCATGCATCCCATGGTAATGAATTTCCCGAATCATTCGTTTATACCACGGCTTGAAAAGCTGTCGCCAGTGTTTAGGGCTAAACAAAAGCGAATGCTGGGTTCCGAAATCATCACTAAGCATAACTCCGTCAGCACCACATTTTGCTAATTTGCGAATTAAACGGATAAAGAAATCCGTTAAGGCTTCTCCTAGAGTCATCAACTCACGCTGATGAAGGTACAAATCCATAAGAAAATTTTCTGTTCCTCGGAAAGCCCTAAACATCTCTAATTGACAAAGCCACCAGGTAGCTATGACGTAAGTGTTAGGATTTTTTGCGACTGTTTCTGTAATATGGTCAAAGCGTCCTTGAAGGTCGAGATCGGGAAAACCTTCTTTTAAGTAGTGGTTTAGAGCATTCCAATCCCGTAACTCGCTATTTACTCCCATTGCTCCAGCTGCTGGGGAGCGTCTCCAGGTTATTCCCCATTCGTCGCGCCATTCCGTTTGCGTGAGATTAGCAGAAGGACTAAAGCTTATAGCTTCCAATATAAGATCATCTTGGTAAGCCTGTAAAAGATCTTTTGCTGCATCTTTATATTTTGCCATAGTTTCTGCGGCCATCCAGCCATACAAACAGGGTAACCGCTGAGGATTGCGTCGTTCTATAGCTTTTATAACTTCATTCTTATCCATCTCTGCCTCCTCTAACTGGGCATTTATTTACTGGCAGTCAAATATTACTTGTATGGATCAGCTGCGTCTCTTAGGCCATCTCCCAAGAAGTTAAAGGCCAAAACAGTGATAACGACGAAAATACCTGGAATCAAGAGCCAGGGATGAAGGACGACGGTGCGAAAATTTTGAGCTTGCTCTAACAACACGCCCCAACTAACCACTGGTGGACGAAGTCCCAAACCTAGAAAACTCAAGGAAGTTTCTCCTAAAATCATCCAGGGTATGGACAAGGTGAGGTTTACTATGAGGTAGCTTAAGAATGAAGGAAGAAGGTGCCTCATTATTATTTTCCCATCACTTGCTCCGGCAATCTTTGCCGCCATGCAAAAGTCTTCCTCTCTCAGCTCTAAAAGTTTTCCCCTTACTACTCGGGCTAAGCCGCACCAACCTACCAGGGATAGGATGATAACAATGCTGAAATAAATTCTGATTGGCGACCACTCCTGTGGTAAGGCTGCAGATAAGGCCATCCAAAGGGGAATAGTTGGAATGGAAATTAAGAACTCTATAATTCTTTGAATGGTCATGTCGACTGCTCCACCAAAATATCCAGAGATTCCACCTAATATGCATCCCAGGACAAAACTTAAGAACACTCCTACCAAACCTATGGACAAAGAAATACGCGCAGCATAGAGAGTACGAGAGAATAGGTCCCTTCCTAAGTTATCCGTCCCAAATAAGAAAAGAGTTCCTTTTTTTACTCCAAAAAGGTGGATATCCGAAGAAAATAAGTTCCAGAGTCTATATTTATCACCATGGATAAAAAAGTAAATAGGGTATCTTTCAGTTTTATCCACAGTATATATTCTCTTCCACGTTACCGGATCTAATGTTCTTCTTACCTGGTAAACAAAAGGGCGCAGATGGAACCCATCTCTGTCAAAGAAATGAATTTTCTGGGGGGGGCAGAATGCGTACCTTGAATTACGCTTATGTATATCTTGAGTAGAAAAAAACTCACAGAATATAGCTATGATATAAAAAATAATTAACACAGTTCCTCCAAAGATGGCCAGCTTATGTTTTACAAATTTTCTCCACATAAGCTGCCATTGTGAGGCTACATAAAATTTTTCCTCAGCACTAATCTCTTCTCCCCTTCTCATTTTTAAGCTCCTTTTTCATACCGAATGCGAGGATCTATCCAGACTAAAAGAAGGTCAGAGATAAAAGTTCCTATTACGGTTAGAAAGGTCAAGAACATGACGCTACTTCCAGCCAAATACATATCCTGAGTCAGTAGTGCTTGAAAAAGTAAGGGTCCTACCGTGGGCAGACTAAGGACTATGGCGGTGATGGTTCCTCCTGAGACAATTTGAGGAAGTGTCCACCCTATAGTGCTAATTATGGGATTGATAGCTACTCTTACCGGATACTTGAATAAAAGCTTCCTTTCTGCAACTCCTTTGGCTCGAGCCGTAATGACGTATTGCTTTCTAAGTTCATCCAGAAGACATCCTCTCATAACACGGATAAGTCCAGCTGTTCCAGCAGTACCAATAACTATTATAGGAGCCGGAAGATGCTTTAACATATCGATGAACTTACCTATGCTCCAGGCTGCCTCCGCGTATTCTGATGAAAAGAGTCCCCCGATGGAGATGCCAAAATATTTATAAAAAAGAAACATCAATATCAACGCTAAAAGAAAGTTAGGAATAGCTAAACCAGCAAAACCAAAAACAGTAAAGATATAATCACCAGCTGAATATTGATGAGTGGCTGAATATATGCCTATGGGTATGGCTACGATATAGGTAAAGATAAGGGTAAAAAGAGAAATCATTATTGTTAACGGCAATCGTTCAGCTAATAGCTTGCTTACTGGTTTGTTCCATGCAAAGGACATTCCAAAATCTCCGTGGAGCATTTTCCATATCCACTTAAAATACTGGAGATATATTGGGACATCTAAACCATATCGCTTCTTCAGTGAAGCAACTTGTTCTTCGCTAACCTTTGTACCAGAGGATTCCAATTGCACTATGTAGGATGTTAAATAATCGCCGGGGGGAAGTTGAATTATGATAAATGAAACAACAGAGGTCACCCCTAATACACAAATCATATAAATAAGCCGACGCAAGATATAGGATACCATTTCTACTCCTTTAAGACTTACAACTGCCTAAACTTTAACTCTCGGCTCATTCATTCTTCTGCCAGAACACCTGGGGAAGAAAAACAACTTTCCTCTAATTTCCTTATTTAAAAGCTTTCCTTTCTCTTATTCTCTTTTCTCTCCTTGGCGCCTCGCTCACGAGATCTTGGGTTAAGACTTTGCCATATGTAAGATAAGAGGGTTCAAATAAAACTCTCACGTAGTAGCGAGGCGCCGTAAAGGAGAAGATGAGCAATCTTTACGGAATTTTTCTTTTCTAACTCACGAAACCCTTTTAAAAAGTCAAAGGATCTCCAAATCCGGAACTCGAACTTCCAAGGTTTACTTCTTAAAGAAAAACTGTTCAGGATCTCGCGCTGAGGTCCATCCTGTACCCCAAGCCCAAAATCCATGTTCAGGGAAATTGCCTATGTTTTTACTAACGATAACAGGCCGAGGTGCCTTGCCTATGGTACCGATAGCCCATAATTTTTCTGCTTGTAGAGCAAGAATTTTCTTGCCAAGCTCGATTCTTTTATGTTCACTGGGTTCGATTTGCATCTTATCCCACCAGCCACGAAGTTGTTTAATCTCAGCTGGAGGTTCCATACCCTCTTTTCCATCTGTATTAAACCAGCGGGACCATTCCGTGAAAGTACACTCCTCCCATCTTGGCCAGGTGGGAACAACGTGACGGGGGTCAATGGGAAAGAGGATATCAACTGCTGAGCCATCACACCAGGCAGTAGCATCCATAAGATTGCCTGTAGCTCGCCGCGATTGCAATTCCCCCGAAATCTGTTTGGCTCTTACATCGATGCCTATCTCTTGCCAGTATCGAGTCACTAACTCGACGTTGGGAGTCACTGCTGTAGGAATAGCAGCGGGAGCATATTCGATCGTAAAGGTCAATCTCTTCCCATCAGGACGTTCTCTCCAACCATCTCCGTCCTTATCGATCAATCCCATCTCGTCCAGCAGTTCTTTTGCTTTTTCAGGATTATATTCTATGTAGGCTTTTGCAAATTCTGGCTCAAAATACTTGCTGGATTCCAGCACGGTATATTGTCTGGGCGCCGCTTTACCGTAGTAAATCGTGTCGTTAATCTCTTCACGATTTATAGCCAACGAAAGGGCTCTACGGAATCTTACATCCTGGAAAATTTTCCGCAAAATGGGATCCTTATGGGTTAGGTTAACAAAATAAACAACCTGACAACCGTATCCACTTTTCCATAGGATAGTTCGATAACCGCCTTTCTCCTCATACTGTTTATACATAGGATAGTTTCTTATATCAGCTGCAAAACCGACAAAATCAACTTCGCCACTCATGATCATTCCCTGAACCACTTCTTTATTAGTTGCCAGTTTCCCCACAATTTTATCAAAATATGGTAGCTGGTTACCCGCCGTGTCGACTTTCCAGTAATAAGGGTTACGTTCGTAAATGCGTCGGTCCGAAGTTTTCTTAACCAGCATGTAAGGAGCTAAGGTAGGCCGTTCAGTGTTCATTACCTGGCCTTCCCAATTTGCATTTCTATCCCAAAATAGTTCATACCAGTGGTCAAAACCTCTTTCCTTAATTTCTTTCTCTAACTTCTCTTTATTAGCATATTTGGGATGAAATTGTTTCATGTAGTGTTTTGGAATGATTAGATGCCACGTGCCACCACCACCATGTGCTAATCGGTTCACAAAATAGGGATGTGGGTCAGGAAACTTAAACTGGACTGTATAGTCATCTATTTTCTTTACCTTTACCAGTCCACCTTTCGTCTTCATTGGTGCGCTGATTGCCGGGGTAAGTTCCTTGTTGAGCAAGACGTCCTCATACCAGAACATAATGTCATCAGCGGTAAAGGGATAGCCATCTGACCACTTTACTCCCCTTCTTAAATAAAAAGTCCATATGGTCTTGTCTTCTGAGGACTCGACTTTCTTGGCGAGGTGAGGTATCACTCTGGTGCCATCAGGAGTAGGTTTTACCAGCCTTTCCCAGCTCATCAATAAAGAGTCACTGCCGTAGCTGTTAATCTGTAAAGTTGTGGTTCGCGCAGTTCCCCCATACCGACCAATTTCTTCAATTGGTTCTACTACGTAGATATCTTCTCGCTGGGGCAGCCTCTCTTCTACAGGGGGTAATATTCCAGCAGCTACCTTTGTCTTCAGCATGGGAGCTTCACTGAACTTTTCTATTTTCTTTCCGGTAGCTTTTTCATATTCCTGAAGAGTAGCCCAGCTTCCTTGTGCTAAGGCAGGAGTTAATCCCAACAGACATACCGCTACACTTAATAGGATCACCATTAATTTCTGTCTCACTTTTTACCTCCTTTAAAAATTTATTTAGGGATTCCTTTTAGAAATTAACCTCTCCCCTTAGGTCTCTTTTTACCCCAAGCTCATGATGCTCACTTGCTTTTCACCTCCTTCCAGTTCTGTCCTCAGTTTTCTTCAAAATATTGAGTATCAAAAAGTTTCATTCAAATCCTTAATTGTTCTATTGAAATAAAGATGAATGCTCTCTCATCGCTGAAAATAAAGC